>CAIRBY010000269.1 GCA_903876865.1 uncultured Acidobacteriia bacterium | reverse complement strand
GCTTCATCCGCTTGCGCGAAGCGGCTCCGCCGACCAACAGGATGCGCATGCGCGCCGCGGGGGCGAAATGAAACTCGGGCGGCGGCAGTTACTTCAGGGAGCCACAGCCTTGATTGGCGCGGCTCCGGCGCTACTCGGGCAGGCGGTGCGCCGTCCGAACGTGCTGTTCGTGCTGGCCGATGAATGGCGCGCGCAATCCACGGGTTACGGCGGCGATCGCAACGTCACCACGCCCGTGCTGGACCGCCTGGCCGGCGAGAGCGTGAATTTCCAGAACGCCGTTTCGGGCTGTGCGGTCTGCTGCCCGTATCGCGCCAGCCTGCTCACGGGACAGTATCCGCTGACCCACGGCGTCTACATCAACGACGTGGAATTGAAGCCCAAGGGCCGGACCCTCGGTGAATCGTTTCGCGATGCCGGATACCGCACCGGCTTCATCGGCAAGTGGCACGTCTACGGCAGTCCGGATGGCAAGTACGGCCGCCGCCTGGCGTACATTCCGCCGGAGAAACGCTTCGGCTTCGACTACTGGAAGGCCGCCGAGTGCAGCCACGAGTACAACCACTCGCTCTACTACGAGGGCAACGATCCGGCGCCGAAATACTGGCCGGGATACGACGCCATCGCGCAGACGGAAGACGCGTGCGCCTTCCTCGAAAAGCAGCGCGCCGCCGATCCATTCTTCCTGGTGATGTCGCTTGGGCCTCCGCACTTTCCCTTGGGCACAGCGCCGGAGCGCTTCCGCGAGATGTACCGCACGCGCGAGTTGCAACTCCGCCCCAATGTGCCTGCGGACCAGCGCAAAGAAGCGATCGATGGACTCCGCGGCTATTACGCTCATATGGCCGCGCTCGATGGTTGCTTCGAGCGCTTGCTACACACGTTGGAACGGACGGGCGCGGCGGAGGATACGATTGTCATCTTCACCTCCGATCACGGCGATATGATGCTCTCGCAGGGGCTCACCACCAAGCTCTATCCGTGGGACGAGTCGATTCGTGTCCCCTTCCTGCTGCGCTATCCGCGCAAGCTGGGGCGTAAGGGCAGGCGCATATCCGCGCCGCTCAACTCCCCCGACATCATGCCCACGCTGCTCGGGTTGTGCGGGCTCCGTGTCCCTGACGCGGTGGAAGGGGTCGACCACTCGGGGTTGATTGCGGGCCGCTCGAAGCCTCGCGGCGATGCCGCGGCCTTTCTCAATCTGCCCGTGCCCATCACGGAAGCGAGGCGGCACGGCTTCGCCGAATATCGCGGGCTGCGCGGCGAACGCTACACCTACGTGCGCTCGATCCGCGGTCCATGGCTGCTCTACGACAATCAGCGCGATCCCTACCAGATGCACAACCTGTGCGGCAAGAGCGAGCATCGCGAACTGCAATCGCGCCTCGATCGGCAACTGGACGCTGCGCTACGCTTGCGGAAGGACGAGTTCCTTCCGGCGGCGGAGTACGTGAAGCGGGACGGCCTGGGCCACTACCAGGAAGTCAACGTACCGGTCGGCCGGCACCCTAGTCCGTGGGGCGACTGGGATTCGACGCTCCCGCCCGGCTGAGCGGGTCAGGCGCTCGGGACTGAGAAGGCATCGCCGGTGTTGCGGCACCACTCGGCGAGCATGGCGCGATGTTCGAGCAACAGCTTTCGCACTCGCGCTTCCCCGGCAAGGTTGATGGTCTCGCCCGGATCCTGTTCCAGATCGACAAGCGATTCGCGCTGCTTGCCTTCGCTGTAGGCGCAGTATTTGTAACGCTGGCCGCGCACCATGCGCCCGTCGGGAGTAGGGAGGTGTCCCTCGATCTCAGCGCCCTGGATCATGCGGTTGGAGACCACTACGTATTGGCGCGGGTCTGCCGCACTCTTTCCGTTTGCGGTCTCCTTGAGGCTTAAACCTGGCAGTCCCGCCGGCGCGGTGATGCCCGCGTAATCGCACAGAGTGGGTATCAGATCGATACCCGTGTGCACCAGGCGCTTGGCGGTTCCGGGTTTCGTGACGCCCTTGTAGCTGATCAGGAACGGCACGCGCGTGGCTTCTTCGTAGAGTACGGTCTTCTGGTTCCAGAGATGCGAGCCCTGGCAATCGCCGTGGTCGGCGGAGAAGACGATCACGGTGTTCTGTTCCTGTCCGCTGGCGCGCAAGGCGCCCAACACGAGGCCGATCTGTGCGTCCACTTTTTCGATCAGGCGATAGTAGGTCCAGAGATATTCGCGCCACTTCTTCTCATCGAAGCCGCTCACCGGGAACAGCGGCGCGCTCTGGTAGGAGCGGCGCATGAGCGCAACGATATCCGGCTCGTTGACCTGCGGCTTGTAGTTGGGGCGGCGCGGCGGGCACGCCGTCATCGTCGGCGGTTGGCCCACTTCGCCCAGGGGCATCGCCTGCCCTCGCGCCCATTCGCAGATGTTGTGGGGGTTGAGGAACGAAGCCACCATCAGAAAGGGTTCACTTCGCTTCGCCTGCAGGAATTTGACTGCGTTGGCGGAAGTACGCAGATCGTCTGAGGCGGAATCGAGAGTCGAGAAACCATGAACGGCACTCTCTTTTTCCGTAATCGGCAGGTGCCATTTGCCGAAGTAGCCGGTCTTGTATCCGGCGTCCTGAAATATCTTTCCCATCAGAGGGAACTTGGCGGGGTCGGGATGCACCTTGGTGCGGTCGTCGTTGGTCATCACGCCGACCTCGGTGGGGTAGCGCCCGGTGAAGAGCGAGGCCCGCGAAGGCACGCAGAGCGGGTTGGCGCAGTAGGAGCGTTCAAAGAACATGCCGTTGGCGGCGACGCTATCCATGGCCGGCGTGCGGATGAACTTCGAACCCATGCGGAAACTTGCCACGTCGGCGGACTGCTGGTCTGTGGTGATGAGGATGATGTTCGGTCTGGGGCCGGCGGCGCCCGAGAGGTTCAGGTTCGCGCCGAGCGCGCCGGCTGCCTTCAAGAGATCTCGACGGTTCAGCATGTGAGCACCATTCTAACTGCCGGCCGCATGCTGCGTCGATTCGTGAAAGAATGTTGGCGTGATCCGGCGCAGGGAATTTGTCCAACTCGCGACGGCTGGCGTCCTCGGCGCCGGACGTACCATTTCGGCCCCGTCCAAGCGGCCCAATATCATCGTGATGATGGCGGACGACATGGGCTTCAGCGACCTCGGCTGTTACGGTAGCGAGATCCACACCCCGAATATCGATAGCCCGGCCTCCTCCGGGTTGTGTGACGATCTCGGAGGAATTGCGCGGCTCCGGCTACCAGGCCAGGATGAGCGGCAAGTGGCACGCGACGCCGAATAACGGTAAGCAGCACAACTGGACCCTGCGGCGCGGCTTCGACCGTTTCTACGGCATCATCGCCGGCGCCGTGAGCTACTGGAGAAGCGCCGTCTCGCGCCTGCGTTTCACGGCAGGAAGGTCCAGCGCCGCGCCGCGTTCTACTGGGAACACGAGGGAAATCGGGCCGTGGGACGAAGTCCGCAAGATCCAGGCGGCCGACGCGGGCGGATAACGCACAGCCGGACTACTCCCTCGACTTGAGGAACGTGCCCTTCTCCAACTCCTGAAATGCCTGTTGCAGTTGCTCCCGCGTGTTCATCACGATCGGGCCTTGCCACGCCACCGGTTCCTCCAGCGGCTTGCCCGAAACCAGCAGGAAGCGGATTCCCTCGGGACCAGCCTGCACCACCACTTCATCGCCGCGATCGAAGACGACGAGGGAGCGGTTGCCTACCGCGGAGGAAGGAACGGTCTGCGATGTGCCCGCGATTTCGGTTGGGACATCGAGCGGCCCTGAGGCGTTCCGGAAGTCGCCGCTACCGGCGAAAACGTAAGCGAACGACTGGCGGGTGGTCTCTACCGGCAGGCTTCTACGGCGTCCCGGAGGCACGGAGACATCCAGGTAGGTCGGGTCGGTGGCGATGCCATCCACCGGACCCTTGGCGCCCCAGAACGATCCGCAGACGATGCGGACCTGAGTGCCGTCGTCATCGGTGACAGAAGGGATTTCGCGCGCGCTGATCTCCTGATAGCGTGGCGCCGTCATCTTCCGGTCCGCGGGCAGATTGGCCCACAGTTGAAAGCCGTGCATGTGGCCGGCCTCATCGCCTCTGGGCATTTCCTGGTGGATGATGCCGCTGCCCGCCGTCATCCACTGCACGTCACCCGCGCCGATCACGCCGCGGTTCCCCATGCTGTCGCCATGTTCAACGGTCCCGGCCAGCACGTATGTGACGGTCTCGATGCCGCGATGCGGATGCCAGGGAAAACCGGACAAATACTCATCGGGATTGTCGTTGCGGAAATCGTCCAGCAGCAGAAAGGGATCGAATTCGGCGGTGTTGCCGAAACCGAAGGCACGGCGCAGATGCACGCCTGCGCCCTCCAGAGTCGGCTTGGCCTGAGTGATGCGCTTGACGGGACGAATGGACACGGAAGACTCCTTCCTTCTAGTTTCTCAGAACCTCTTCCGTCATTGTTCTCAGGATCCCTCGGAAGCTTCCCGGTCAGGCCATCCGCGCCGCATCGTACAATTGACTCGCAGCCAAGTGGCTGGCCCTGGGGACGAATGTGAAGCGAACTACCGGTATCCCGACTTTACTGCTGGCGATGGCCGCCACGCTATCCGCCGCAGACCACGTAGTGATTCTGGGCTTTGACGGCATGAGCCCGAACGGGGTGGAGAAAGCGTCCACGCCCGTGATGCATGAACTGATGCGGCGCGGTGCTTACACGCTGCACGCGCGTGGTGTCATTCCCACCGTGAGCAGCCCCAATTGGGCGTCCATGATTATGGGCGCGGGGCCGGCGGAGCATGGCATTACCTCGAACGAGTGGGAGGCCAACAAGTTCGAGATCAGCCCGATCTGCACGGGCGATGGCGGCATCTTCCCGACCATCTTCGGCCTGCTCCGTGCGCAAAAGCCCGCCGCGACGATCGGGGTCTTTCACGATTGGGAAGGCTTCGGCCGCCTGTTGGAAGGCAAAGCCCCGGACGTTCTGAAGCACGGCGACGGGCCGGATAAGACCATGGAGATGGCAATCGCCTTTGTGAAGGAGCGCAAGCCCACCTTGACCTTCGTCCATTGCGATCACGTGGATCACGCCGGCCACAAATACGGCCACGGCACGCCGCAATACTACGAGGCGGTGGCGCAGGCGGACGTACTGGTGGGAAAGATGCTGGCGGCGCTGAAAGAGGCAGGGATCGCGGACCGCACCATCGTGCTGGTCACGGCAGATCACGGCGGAGTGGCCAAAGGCCACGGCGGTTCGACCATGGCCGAGTTGGAGATTCCCTGGATTCTCGCCGGTCCCGGTGTGGCCCAGGGCCGCGAACTGCGTACCCCGGTGCGCACCTACGATACGGCTGCGACGGTGGCCTCCATTCTGGGCGTGAAGCCGCCGGATTGCTGGATCGCCCGGCCTGTGCTCGAAGCGTTTCTGGCCCGCTGAGCGCGCTGCTCTATCTCGGCTTTTCGGTGATTTCACGGAACACGCGGAGCAGGTTGCCGCCCAGGAATTTGCGGATGCGCGCTTCGGAATAGCCGTGGCGCAGCATGGCGTCCGTGAGCATGGGTAGGTCGCGGATGTCGCGCATGCCGCGCGGCAGGGGCGGGCCGCCATCGAAATCG
>CAIRBY010000268.1 GCA_903876865.1 uncultured Acidobacteriia bacterium | reverse complement strand
TGACTGGAGTTCAGACGTGTGCTCTTCCGATCTCCGCCCCCCCCCGTCCCGTCTGCCTTGCCGTTCTTTGCGTGCTTCGCGCCTTTGCGTGCCCCTGCCTTTTCCGTTCCCATCCGACAAAAATAAATCTCCACCGCCGAATCAACAACATGCACTCCGCCTCACCCGCGCGCCCCAAATCCGCGTGCTACGTTCGAATCGTGTAGAGGTTGCGCGCGCCACACCGCGCAGCCGCAACAGGTTTCATACCGGCCGGTATGCGTTGCAGTCAGGTGGTGCTGGCTTCCCGTAAGCCCGTTAACGGCTCAACGGTGGTTCCCCTACGTGGAGGAGACCGGCGGGAAGACTTTCGGTTCGAACCGGATCCACCCGGTGGTGTCGGGATAGCGCGTATCGCCCGCCCATCGGATTCAGAGAGTTGACCCTCGAAACGTACCCTCGTAGAGACAACTCAATCCACTGGCGGACGGAAGCCGCTTCTCACAACGCCCATCCGGGCCTGTCCGAACGCTTCCGTCCGCCGCAACGAATGCTCCGGTAAGCCGGGACTCCCCTTCTACTTGCCCAGTTCCGCCTGCAACTGCCGGTAGGCCGATTCCTCGTAATTATTCTTAATCCGCGGCTTCCCTTCGCTCCTGGTATCGCCCGGGCGCGGACCTTCCTTCTTGAGCGTGCGGCCCAGCATGGTGGTGGCTTCCGTATCCGACGCGTTGCGGGCCAGCGTGGCCCGGAAGCTGTCGGCGGCGGCCTCGTATTGCCCCGCGCGCCACAGCGCGGTGCCGAGGTTGAAGTGGTAATCGGGATCGGCGTCGTCGCCTTCCAGCGCCTTGCGGAAATTCACCGCGGCGTTCGCGTACTCCTGCAACTGCGCCTGCACCACACCCAAATCGTTATAGACTTCGTTGAGCGGAATATTTCCGGCCACCAGTTGGAAGCACTGCTCCGCACCCTTGAAATCCCCATTCGCGTAACGGCACAGCCCCAGGAAAAATTGCGCTTCCAGATAGTGCGGGTCGGAGCGCGCCACCCGTTCGAGCCAACCCGCCGCGACCTTGAAATCCTTCTTCTCCCAGTAAATCTTGCCCAGTTGGAAACACGGCTGCGAGTAATGCGCATCCAGCCGCGCCGCCTGCGTGAAGTAGTGGTGGCGCTGTTCGGCGGAAGTGCTGAGCAGCCCGCGGACGTAACTCTCTACCGCGTCCAGCCGTACCGAAGGCCGCGCCTGCAGGAAGCTCCGCTCTTCGGGCGCGCTCTTGGCGTTGATCATCTGCAGCGTCTGCCAGCCCAGACGCACCTGCAGCGTGCCAATATCCTCGATTGCGCCGAGTTCGCTATAAATCGCTCCCAGCCGCGTGCGTTTCAAATCGAGGATGCGCGCCGAGATGCGCAGCGATCCCTTCGACTCCTTGCCCGCTTCCTTCCCCGGTTCGGCAGGCAGCAGTTCGTAGAAGCCGTAGATGACCTTCGATGCATCGAGCGACTCGCCCACCTTCAGGATCGAGGCGTGCGTCAACTCGGCGCCCGGCCGCAGCGAGAGCCGGCGATAGGCTTCGAGGCGGTCTTCCCGATCCAGCGCGAGCAGTCCTTCGGAGGCCAGCGAATCGCGCACGCTTTCGGCAATGCTCTCGCCCACCCAATCCAGATTCGGAGATTTCGTGTGATTGAAAAAGGGCAGGACGAGCGTGGTCTCGGCGTGGAGAAGACCGGCGAGGAGGACAAATAAGGCGAGGAGCCGCTGCATGAGACTTCAGTTTAGCAGCGGCTCCACGCGCCTGGTGTCAACGCAAAAGGAATCAATTGAACGGCAGCGGAACTACATCACGATCAGCTTCGTCTTCGTGCCGCCGATGTGGATCTCCTCGATGCGCATCTTGCCGTCTTTATTGCCGAGCCGGATCGAAGTGGTCTCGTATTTGGCCGCAGCCTCTTCGACCTTCACCGCGCTTTCGCTCTGCGTCTTGCCCTGGCGGATGATGGCCTTCTGATCGGCCACCTCGATCTTGTACGCGCCGGGCGCGAGTTCCGTATTGCCGAAGGTCGCCTTTTCAAACAGCGTGACGGAGTAAGAATGGGCGGCCGCAATAGCCATGCCGGCAACTAGTAAAAAGAGCGCAGCTTTCCTGATCAACATGTCTCATACCCTCCAGAAGTTTTGAATCTACGGTGTGTCCGCTGTGCGCCGAAGTGGCGCCGGCGGGCATATTACCGTGTTGTGAACGTGTGTGTAATGCGTTTCTGCTTACCTGTTTGCTTTCACAGATACATACGAGGCAAAGCCGAAAAGGTTCGGAACTTTTTCAGCCGGCGCGGAGGAATTCCGCCACCCGTGTGAGCGTCTCTTCACGAATCGCGGGCGCATCGCTGAAGCCCTTGAGCCACACCAGCCCCGGCTCGCGGCGGAACCATGTGATCTGTCGCTTTGCATACTGGCGCGTGTTGCGCTGCGCGTAGAACACCGCCTCCCGCGCGTTCAACTCGCCGTTGATGAGTTGCATCGCCTGCCGGTAGCCATGCGATTCGAAGGGCTTGCACTCAGGCGCATAGCCGAGCGAGAGAATCTGCCGGACCTCTTCCACCAGGCCGTGAGCAAACATCCACTCGCAGCGCGCATCCAGGCGCGGATTGAGCAACTCGCGATCGGGAAACAGGCCGAGCTTCAACGTGCGGTAGCCGGTGAGGGCATCGCGCCCCGTCTCAAAGAGCTCGCTGACGCGGTTGCGCGTGAGCAGGCAGACTTCGAGCGCGCGCGTGACCTTGGGCACGTCGTTGGGATGGATGCGCTTCGCGGTTGCCGCATCGAAGCGCGCGAGCAGGCGGTGCAGCGAACCGGCGCGGCGGGCTTCGCGCGCTCCCAGGCGGTCGCGCAGCGGCTGGTCGCGCTCCGGTCCCGCGAACAATCCGTCGATCAGTGCGCGCAGGTAGAAGCCCGTGCCCCCAGCCAGAATCGGCAGCCGTCCGCGCGCCGAAATTTCCGCGATGCTCTGCCGCGCCACCCGCGCGAACTCTCCCGCGGTGAAGAGTTCATCGGGATTCAGAATGTCGATCAGGTGGTGCGGAATGCCCCGCCGTTCCGCCAGCGGAAGCTTGGCCGTCCCGATATCGAAGTAGCGGTAGACCTGTAATGAATCGCAGTTGACGATCTCGCCATCGAATGTTTCAGCCAGCAGGAGTGCGAGATCGCTCTTTCCGGAACCGGTCGGGCCGGCCACCGCAACCAGCGGAAGTCCGCCCGCGTCTGCCACTGTGTGTGCTGGGGAATTTGCAGTCAAACCCCGTTATACAATAATTAGAGATGAATTTCGGTCCGGCGCGCAGTTTCGGCGCGGCCGATAAGAGAGTAGGGACATGATTCGTACCGCCAAAGCGCTTCTGCTCGCTGTCTCCCGGGGTTGTGCAGTTTGTTGTGCGCTGACCTGTTCCCTGGGCTCCGTTGCATACTCTCAAACTCCGGCCGCCCCCGCCGCTCCGGCGGATGCCAAATCGGCAGCCTATTACAACTTCGCCATGGGCCGCATCTACGCGGAACTGGCGCAGGCGTATGGCAACAAGCCAGACTACCTGACCAAGGCGATCCAGCACTATCAGGACGCGCTCAAGCTCGATCCCGGCGCCAGCATCGTCTTCGAAGAACTCACCGATCTCTACGTGCAGACCAACCGTCTCCGCGACGCGGTGACGCAGGCCGAAGACATGCTGAAGGCCAATCCGGAAAACGTGGACGCGCGCCGCATGCTCGGCCGCATCTACATGCGGATGATCAGTACGGCGGACAATCGCATCAACGAGGATTACCTCAAGAAGGCCATCGAGCAGTTGCAGAAGGTGACCGGGAAAGAGCCCAAGGATGCTGAAAGCTGGGTGGCTCTGGGCCGGCTCTACCGCGTCTCCAACAACTCCGTGGATGCCGAGAAGGCGTACAACAAGGCGATCGCCGCCGAACCGGAAAACGAAGAAGCGCTCACCGGGCTGGCGATGCTCTACAGCGACCTGGGCGATAGCGCCCGCGCGATTGAGAAGTTGAAGGCGGCGACGGAGAAGAACCCCACCGACCGCGCGCTCATGGCCCTCGGCCAGCAGTACGAAGCCATGAAGGATTACAAAGGCGCGGCCGAGGCTTTCCGCAAGGCGCTGGAGATGCAGCCTGACAATTCGCGCCTGAAGGCGGCGCTGGCCAACGACCTGATGCTCAGCGACCGCTTGGATGAGGCGCTCAAGCTCTTTACCGAACTCTCCACCGAGGATGCGGCCAATCCGCAGTTCCAACTGCGCGTGGCGGAAATCTACCGCGTGAAGCACGAATATGCCAAGTCCGCCGAGGCGCTGAAGAAGGTCAAGGCGCTCAACCCGCAGGATATGGAAGTGCGCTATGAAGAGGTGCGCCTGCTTGAAGCGCAAGCGCAATATGCCGACGCCATCAAGGCGCTCAAGCCGCTGATCGATGAGACCGCGAAGCCGAAGTTCTCCGCGGCGGAGGGTTCGGCCCGGGCGCAGTTGCTGGAAGAACTCGGCAGCCTCTACCGCAGCACCGAGCAGTACACCGAATCCGTGGACGCCTATCGCAAGGCGGCCGAGTTGAGCAAAGAGGATGCCCCCGGCATCTCGCTGCAGATCATCGATACCTACCGCGCCGCCAAGAATACCGAGGGCGTGAAGAAGGAAACGGCGTCGGTGGTAGCGGCGCTGCGCGCGCGCATGGCGGGCAAGCCCGAAGTGGGTTCGCTGCTCTCGATCGCGGCGGTCTACGAAAAGGGCAAGAATTTCCTGGAAGAGGGCAAGGTGCTGGATGAGGCCGAGAAGATCGCCTCCGGCCCCAAGGAAAAGCAGAGCATCTACTTTATGCGCGGCGCCATGTTCGAGCGCCAGAAGAAAGTCGAAGCCGCCGAAGCGGAGTTCCGCAAGGTGCTGGCGATCGAACCGGATCACGCCGGCGCCCTCAACTACCTGGGCTATATGCTGGTGGATCACGGCGTGCGCGTGGCCGAAGCCACCCAGATGATCAAGAAGGCGCTGGATAGCGATCCGGATAACGGAGCCTACCTGGATAGCCTCGGTTGGGCCTACTACCAACAGGGCAAACTCGAGGAAGCCGAGGTGCTGCTGGTGCGCGCGGTGGACCGGATCGGACCGGACCCCACCGTCCACGACCACCTGGGCGACGTCTATTCCAAGCTCGGCAAAACCAAGGACGCAATTGCACAGTGGCAATCCTCGATGAAGGATTATCGCTCCCCCGCCGGCATCGATGCCGAACCGGAAGAGATGGCGAAAGTCTCCCGGAAACTGGACGCGGCGCGGGTGAAGTTGGCGAAAGAGACGGGAAAATAGACGGATCGGCTCCGGGAAGGCGGCCTCTGGGTTAACGATATCAATTAGGTTAAACTCTAAATTTTCAATAATTTACAGTAAAGTCCCAGGACCAAAACCTATCGTTTTGGTGACTTGTGTGGGATACTCTAGGTTTAGAACGGCTCCTAACCCAGAATGTCCCAGTTGGACGACGCAGTAAGCAGATATAACAAGTTATTGGAGACCGGCCCCTATCGCGATCTCGCCTGGGCCGAGGCTCTGCACGAACGCATGGAGAGCGGCAAGCTCTCTGCGGGCGGGCGCCTGATTTGTCCCTTCCTCCGCCCCAACCTGATTTCCCGCCGTCAGTATGATTCGCTGGTGAAAACCGGCGAGACCCTCATCTCCGCAATCGACCGCATGGAACAGATGGTCCTGAGCACGCCCGCTCTGCTGGCGCGCCTGGAACTGCTGCCCGCGGAAAAGATGCTGGCTGCGATCGATCCCGGCTACCAGGCACTGGAAGTGGCGGCGCGGCTGGATTCGCACCTCGTCAACGGGCACCTGCACTTTGTCCAATACAATGCCGATTCACCCACTGGCGCCGGCTATGCCGATGCCTTGGGCGAACTCTTCTGGGACATCCCTCCGGTCAAGGAACTTAGAAAGAAATACTCGCTCTCGCGGGTGGGAAGCCGCAAGCACTTACTGCACGCGCTGCTCAAGTCCTATAAACAGTTCGGCGGCAGTAAGCGCCCGAACATCGCGATCGTCGAATTCAAGCACGCGTACGGTTCCAGCCAGAGCGAATACGAACTTTTCCGCGATTTCTTCCGCGATGAAGGCTACCAGGTGGAGATCGTCTCGCCCGAGCAGCTGGAATATCGCAACGGCGTGCTGCGCAAGGGCGCCTTCGAAATCAATCTGGTGTACCGCCGCCTGGGCGTGCAGGAGTTCCTGATCCGCTTCGATCTGACCCATCCGCTGGTGCAGGCGTACCGCGATCACGCAGTCTGTGTGGTCAACAGCTTCCGCAGCGAACTCGCCCACAAGAAGGCGATGTTCGGCCTGCTGACGGATGCCAGCGTCACCGCCAAGTTCCCGGCGGTAGAGCGCAAGGCGATCCGCGATCATGTGCCGTGGACCCGCCTCGTGTCCGCCACCAAGACCACCTACGCGGATAAGACCATCGACCTGCCGGAGTTCATCTCGCAGAATCGCGAGAAACTGGCGCTCAAGCCGAACGACGATTACAGCGATCAGCACACCTATCTGGGCTGGGAGATGGATTCGGCGGGCTGGGACCGCGCGCTCAAGCAGGCGATGCGCTCTCCCTATGTGGTGCAGGAGCGCGTGGAACCGGTCAAATCCGTGTTCCCGCTGATGAGCTACGGCCAGTTGGAGTTCCGCGAAATGCAGGTGGATGTCCACCCGCACGCCTATCTCGGCAAGGTGCAGGGCTGCTCCACTTGGCTCTCCGCGGGCCACTCCGGCTTCTCTTCCGCGGCCGGAATCGTGCCCACCTTCATTCTCGATTCAAAGTAACTCTACCGCGGTCCGGCGGCTGCGCCCTCGCGCAGCCGCAGTGCAAACTCCCTCTCTCCCGAACCGGCGAACTACTGCTTCGCCGCGCCCGGCCGCAGGGCCTCGACACGCCAGGAGAATTCGGCTTCCAGGTCCGAGGTGCCGCCGAATTTCTGGAAGGCCCGCTTGCCCGTGGTGTCCAGGAACCAGGTGGTGGGGTAGAGGTTGATCTTGGCCTTGGCGAGATACTCGTCGCGCCACAGGATCGGGAAGTTGTAGCCCTTGTCGGCGGCGAATTTGCGCCCGAGTTCGGCGCTGGGATCGTCTTCGATGGTGAGGATCGCCACCTGCGGATCGTTGCGGTACTTCTCCCACAGCTTCTGGAACTCGGGCAGTTCGATGCGGCAGGGGCCGCACCATGTCCCCCAGAAATTGATCACCACGACCTTGCCCACCAGATCTTCGGAGCGCACGGTCTTGCCATCGAGGTCCTTCAGGGAGAACGCCGGGATGGTCTGCGGCTCGGCGATGCGCTCGCGCAGCACCAGCGGCTTGCGGCGCGCGCGATCCTTTTCATTGACGGCGGCGAGGTACTTCTCCAGGCCGTCTTTGCTGCCGTGGCTGGCTACGTACAATTCGCGGTAGGCGCCGATGGCGGGGTGCTCGCGCTGGCCGTAGTAGGGCGCGGCCATGGCGCGGGCGAGATAGCTCTCGGCCTTGGGGAAATCCTTCTTCATCTGGTAGAACTTGCCCAGGTGCATCAGGGGCGGCATCGCCTTATCGTTGAGGCGCTCCGCAGCGGTCAGGTTCTCGCTGGCGGCATCCATTTTGCCAGCCTGCAGTTGGGCGTAGCCGAGCACGTCATACCAGGAACTCAGTTCGTTCCACAGGGCCGTGCTTTCGGGGGCGACGTTGGCCGGAATTTTCCACTCCGCGCTGCGCTGGCGTGCCTGT
>CAIRBY010000267.1 GCA_903876865.1 uncultured Acidobacteriia bacterium | reverse complement strand
CCGGCAATGGTACGGCACCTGCGTGCTGGTGCGGATCACCAGACGCCCGTCCGCATCCAGCCAGCTGATCGTGATGTGCGGTTCCAGCATGCAATGCTGCTGCCTGCCGGTGCGGAACTCGCGCTCGATGACAAAGTCCGAGTCGAGGAAGCCCTCGTCCACATTTCCAATCTGGCGCAGAATGTGGCCCGCGATGTTGCGCGAGGCATCGTAGATCTTGGTGGCGTCCGGCTCATCGTGAATTACCGGCGCGCCCGGCGCCATCGCCTGCTCCATATCGAGCACGGCGGGAAGCACCTCCCACTCCACTTCGATCAGCCCGATCGCCTGTTCGGCCAGCGCGCGGCTCTCCGCCGCCACCGCCGCCACGCGATCTCCTACGAAGCGCATCTTGGAATCCAGCAGGTAGGTATCGTAGGGCGAGGGCTCCGGCCATGCCTGCCCCGCGGTGGTGTGCGGCACGCGCGGCACGTCTTTGTAGGTGAGCACCGCGTGCACGCCCGGCAGCGCCTTCGCCTTGCGCGCATCGATGCGTTTGATGCGCGCATGCGCGTGCGGGCTCGGCATGATCTTGCCCCAGAGCATGCCCGGCATCTGAATATCGTCCGTGAACGCGGGGGCGCCGGTCACGAGCTTGACCCCGTCCACCTTGCGCAGGTTCTTTTCCACTACGGCGCGCCCGCTGTTCATGACGCCACCTCCGTGGCCGCGGCCTTGCGCGCGGCGCGTCGCCGCTTCATCGTGGCACTGCTGGCCGGAGCCGCCGCCAGCACCGCTTCCACCGGCTTCAGGTAGCCCGTGCAGCGGCACAGATTGCCGGCCAGCGCCTCGCGCACTTCAGCTTCCGTGGGGTTGGGCCGCCGCTCCAGCAGGGCCTTCGCGCTCAGCACCATCCCGCCCGTGCAGAAGCCGCACTGCACCGCGCCGTGATCCAGGAACGCCTCTTGCAGCGGGTCCAATT
The DNA here is from genome assembly GCA_903876865.1 of uncultured Acidobacteriia bacterium. GTDB lineage: Bacteria > Acidobacteriota > Terriglobia > Bryobacterales > Bryobacteraceae > Solibacter. The sequence goes on along the minus strand of CAIRBY010000267.1, from coordinate 683 downwards.
GATCTCCGTGGGCCACACCTTCGATCGTCAGAATCGTGCGCCCTTCCGCCTGTGCCGCGAAGATCAGGCAGGAGTTGACGGGCTTGCCATCCAGCAGGATGGTGCAGGCTCCGCACTCGCCCTTTTCGCAGCCGCGCTTCACGCCGAAGTAGCCTTGCCGGCGCAGCAGATCCAGCAGCAGTTCGCCCGGTGCGATCGACCATTGCTGGGAGACGCCGTTCACGGTGAGCCGCAGTTCCATGGTTTTCATAAAGTGCACCCCGCATTGGCGGCACAGACTTCCAGCGCCCGCCCGGTCAAGACCCGGCTCAACTCGCGCCGGTACACCGACGATGCGCGCTGATCCCCAATTGGGTTCACCGCGCGCATCGCCGCCTCCGAAGCCTCGGCAATCAACCCGCGATCCAGCGTGCGCCCGGCCATCAGCGCTTCCGCCTCCGGCATGCGCAGTGGAGCCGGCGAGGCTGCGCCCAGCGCGATCCGCGCCCAGATCACGCGCCCGCGCGAATCCACTTCCAGCCCGGCAGCGGCGTTGACCACAGAAATATCCACGGCTGTACGGCTGAATTTCTGGAAGGACCATCCGCAGCGGGGTCCAGCCGGCGGCTCGGCAAACGTGATCTCCGCCAGCAGCGAGTTCGCCAGTTTGCGATTGCGCGCCGCGAGCAGAAATTCGCCCAGGG
>CAIRBY010000266.1 GCA_903876865.1 uncultured Acidobacteriia bacterium | reverse complement strand
TGCCGATCCTTTCGGCTGGCTCATATGCGTGGAGCCAGGCTAGTCCCGTATCCCCCGGTTCCGGGCTCTCCGGGTCAAAGTAGTAGGGGCGCAGCGCGACCGCCACCAAACCCTCGCACGGGAGATTCCGCTTCAAAAGAGTGTACGGCGGCAGGCCGAGCGCATCCAAAGGCACATCATGCATCAGGCCCAGGCAAACATGGGCGGCGTTCAACTGCTTGAGCCGGGCTGCCAGGCGGTATTCGTCTCCCCCGCCAATGGAGGCCAGGCAAATCCGCTCGGGATGTCGGCCGGCCAGAAAGTTGAAGAAGGACGCGTAATCCGGATGTGCCATAGCGGAAGAAACCAGATGCTGACCAACCAGTAGCATCACCAGTGCGCGCATCCAGGTCTGCCCGCGGGACCACCAATAGACGACCCCGATCCCGGCCACCAGACACACGAACGGGTAAAACGCCAGATTGTGCCGGTATCCGAAGTTGATGCTGCTGAAGAGATTGACGGACAGTATAGCCGCCGGTATGGTAAGCAGCACCTGGCGCCGGAAATCGATCCCTGCTCCGTGAGGGACTCGCCTCAGGCTTAACCCTCCCCAGATCATCAGGGCCAGGAGCCCGACTGGTATGGTCACAGCCAGCAAAATGGGGAAGTAGTAGAGGGTTCCTTTCCGTCGAATCGCACCGAGATTGTAGACCACCTGGCCATTGCCGGCGTGTCTGACCAGTTGCGCCAGGCCTCGAATCATCCCCGCCAGCGGCAGAGGTGTGGCGAGCGCTGTGTCAGCCATCTGATGGAGCACGCCGGTAGAACCCAGGCGCTTGTCCACGGACGCGTGGGTCGGTTTCGCCGAAGTAGGTTCCACCGTGAAGCGGAAACAAGCCCAGGAGAATAAGAACGCGGTCAGCATAACCCAAAGCAGCAGCGCTCCGGCCCGATTCCACGTGGCACGGGCGGGCAGTGAGAACGTTCCTCTCTCCCGAATGGCCAGAAGTGCGGTGAACCCGGTTGCCAACACAATGTACGGGATTGCCGAGTACTTGCTCATCACGGCAAACCCTATCGATACTCCAAGCCAGCATCCGTTCGCGACATTCGGTCTGTCTATGACTGCCACCCATCTCCACGCAAAGAAGAGCATTCCCGCGACCAGGGCCATGTCGGTGTAAGCCCAGCCCGCAATGCCAAGCGCAGGCGGAAGTGTCGAGAAGAAGAGCAGGGCCAAAAGCGCGGGCGCTTCGCCCCAGGTTAGCCTCGCCACCGCGAAAAGAAAGATGCAGGCCAGGATCCAGAACGGCAGGTTTCCGAGTCTGACCCAGGCGAGGTTCTCGGCAAACCGGCCGCCAGTCAGGAGCGCGGTGTTGCCAGCAAACGACTGGTTGATAAATGACTGGTAGCGGATTCCCTGGAAATGCAGCGGTGCGGCAATGAAGATGCGCGCCAGTGGCGGATGTTCGGGCGGCGATGCAATCCGGAGGCCTGGTTGCCACCAGTCGAGGCCGTCGGCGATATGTGGCGGTTCGTCTTCCTGCTCGCTAAAGGTGCGGTACGTTGACACGATCCGTCCCGCGCTGAGCAGGATCATCAGGGTCACGAGTGCCGGTGTCATCCAGCGCTGAGTTGGTCTGCCGGAACCCGTAGCCCCGGGCCGGCGCAACCACTTCCACCCTAAGTCCAATCTAAGCCTCCGTGCCTAAGTCCAGCGGCCGGTGCAGACTAAGAGAAAGCGTCAAACTGTTACCGCAAGGTTACCTTCGCCGCGGGCATAATGGTATCGGCTATCTTTCATTTCGTGCTCGCCAGCGGAGTGGGCGGTGTCTTCATGAGAGCGGCCAGCCTGCCAGCCGAGCCCCGTCCGCCAGTCGAGTGTACTGAAACCTGCCGATTCCCAGACAAATAGAAATTTATGAGACTTAACCGCAACACCACCTACTAGAGTACCATAGCGCACTTATCAGATAACTACCTTGGACGACGTCACCGCGTATCGTGTGGGGCGGAGCTGAACTTATAGTTGCGGAAAAGCAGTCGCTGCTGCGCCGCAGCCGTGTAGACCACGCGGAGGAATCCGCAAAATACCTGGATCTCCTGACGGCGGCAAGCGTCGCGGGAGATCCGAAGGCGAGGCGATTGGAATGTCTCCAGCTAATGTGTGTGAGTCGGAAACAGAGATAGCGCTCCAACCTACATCCGCCAAGTCTGCTGCGGCCCTGGCCCGCGAACGGGAGTACCAGCGCCACTCCGCCGAAGCCGCCCGGAACAACGTGACTGCAACCTCTTCCCGAGTCATGGAGCGCTACGCTTCGCTGCGCTATGCGAACGTGATCCAGAAGGATTTTCTCTACCGGGCGCTCGGAGTCGGCGGGGATCTGGATGGAAAGACCGTGCTGGATTTCGGCTGCGGCACCGGTGAAACCACCACCCAGCTCGCCCTGTTCGGCGGGGTGGTCATGGGCATGGACATTTCCCCGGAACTGATCGCCGTAGCGCAGCGCCGTGCCGAACTCGATGGTGTTGCGGGCCGTATCCAATTGCTCGCAGTCGATTTGCTGCGGAATCCGCCACCGCCCAACTCGTTCGACCGCGTCCTGTGTAGCGCGGTTCTCCATCACGTCGATTACCGCGTCGTACTGCCCGTGCTGCGCAACTGCCTCAGACCGGGAGGCAAGATCGCACTCGGCGAACCCACCGCCATGTCTCCGGCCCTTGCCCGCCTCCGCGACTGGCTCCCCGTGGAGAAGAACGTTTCGCCCGATGAGCGCCAGTTCAACGCCGCGGATGTGGCCGCCATCGCCTCCGCCTTCGACTGCTCCGAGGTTCGCTACTTCAATCTCTTCAGCCGGGTCATCCGCTTCCTGCCCATGGGCTTGAATCTGGAGCAGGCGCCGGCCCTGATCCGCTGCACGGTGGTCTTTCTGATGACCCTCGATAGTTGGTTGGCGAAGAGCTCCCTGCTGCATCGCTTTTTCGGCGCCGTCGCCATCGTCGGCACCAAACTCGCCTAAGACTGCCGCGTTCCATGACTGTCCGCCGGCTCCACGCTCCGAACCGGCGAGCCAACCTCGGGTAATCACGAGGCTCCACAACCCGCCACCAGTAATGCAAATTCAAGCAGCGGTTCCCGGCGTTGCCAATCCCGGCTGCAGGGCTACATCAGCCGTAGTGGAGAGGATGACAGATTGACGAAGAAATCCGCCAACCTGAACTACATCAATCACGTCGGGATATATATGGGCAAGGACAGTCTGGGCCACTACCGCCTTATTTCGAGCACCATGAAGATCAACGGTCCGTCGTTTGGCCTGGACGGCACCAATCAGGGTGGGCGATCGATACTGGACCTGAATCCGAATACCGCCGTGACGCAGTGGTTCTGGCCGCAGCACTTCGTGGCAGTCCGCCACCTCTGACGCCTAGAGCCCGCGCTACACTGCCTGGAAAAGAAAATGGCGGTGAGGGTGAGATTCGAACTCACGGAACCCGTAAAGGTTCAACGGTTTTCGAGACCGCCGCATTCGACCACTCTGCCACCTCACCGCATTGGGGGGAACTACAGACACCCATTATAACAAGCCCACGGCGGATTGTCGTGAAGAATGCAGGGGAAAATGCTGCGGCGCTGCACCGCCTTCCCTTGCTATCCTAGAACGCTATGTACTTGAAAATTTTGGGGCATCCGGTTTTTGTCAATCTCAACTTCCACATGCCCATGGTGGTGGACCTTTCGCACCCCCTGATCATGCTCCAAGGCGAGAACGGCGCCGGTAAATCCACCCTCTTGCATTCCATTTTTTATGCCCTCCGCGGCGATCAGGTCGAGGGCTACGTCTACCGCCTGGAAAACCAGGGCGTGGAGTCCGGCAAAGCCTACCTTTTCGATGCCGAGCAGCACAATCCGCGCGTGCAACTGGAACTCTTCAAGGAACAGCCCGAAATGGTGGAGTTTCTGCGCACCGCCAGCCACGGCCAGGTGATGCTCTCCATGTTCCGGGAGACCTTCCCGAAGCTGCCCGAGGGCACCACCCTGCTGCTCGATGAGCCGGAAATGGCCCTCTCCGTCTCCAATCAGCGCCGCATTTTGAAGATGTTGATGGAACTCGTGGACCAGAAGAAGTTCCGCATCATCTGCGCCACCCATTCCCCCATCCTGATCGATGCGCCGGAGACCTACGTCATCGATCTGGGGCGCCACATCAATCGCAACGTGATCTCGGGCGACCAGGGCATCGAAGGCGCCAGTACGATCCAATAGCCAGCCCCATTACGGCGAACTCAATCATGATCTGCTGCCCTCAATTCGAAAAGCTGTTGGATCGCGATCTGGCGCGCCACGCGCAGCCCCACCAGCTTTCCAACGGCACCATCATCACCGAGATCGATACCGAATTCTTCTTCGTCTTCGGCGAAGACCGCCACCAATTCGTCGGCTTGAATTATTGCCCGTTCTGCGGACGGGTACTCTCGCGAGAACTATGGAATCTGGAAAAGAAAAAGTGACACCATCGGCAACTTCCCGCGCCCGGCTCGCGCTCGCCGCCGGTCTGCTGCTGTGGGGCGCGGTCGGTTTTGCGCCCGCCTCCCGGCCCGATCCGGCCCCGGCCACCGCGCCCAAATCCCAATTCTCGGCACTGCGCGCCCTCGCCGCCGTCAACGCGATTGCCGAGCGGCCCCACCCCATCGGCAGCGCCGATCACGACCGCGTCCGCGATTTCATCCGCTCCGAATTTGCCCGTCTCGGTGTGATGACCGTGACCCAGACCGGTGTCAGCACCTACCATAAGCGCACCGGGAAGGTCGAGAACATCCTCGCCCGCCTTCCCGGCACCGCCAGCACCCGCCCCGTGATGCTGGTGGCACACTACGATTCCACTCCCAGGGGGCCGGGAGCGGGTGACGACGCGCACGCGGTAGCGGTGCTCCTCGAAACCCTGCGCGCCCTGCGTACTGGTCCGGCCCTGCGCAACGACCTGATCTTCCTGGTTACCGATGGCGAAGAGGCCGGCCTGCTCGGCGCCGCCCTCTTCATGCACGAACACCCATGGCGCTACGAGCCGGGAGTAGTGCTGAACTTCGAGGCGCGCGGCACCGGCGGCCAGGCCTTCATGTTTGAAACCAGCACCCGCAATGAGTGGCTCGTGCGCAATCTGCAAGCTGCCGTGCCCGAGGCCAATGCCACCTCGCTCGCCTACGAAGTCTACAAGCGCATGCCCAACGATACCGATCTCACCGTCTTCAAGATCGGCGGACTGGCCGGGATGAACTTCGCCTTCATCGAGCATCCCGAGTGGTATCACCATCCCGAAGACGATCCCAAACACCTCGATCTCAGCAGCGTGCAGGAGCAGGGGAACTACGCCCTGGCCCTCGCCCGCCGGTTCGGCGGTCAGGACCTGGCCCCGGCGCACCGCGGTGACGCCGTCTACTTCCCCACCCGCTTGACGTCCCTGATCGTGTATCCGGCCGGTCTCGCCCTCCCGCTGGCGTGGCTGACGCTCGCCGCCCTGCTGCTGGCTGCGCTGGCCGGGATCCGCCGCCGTGCGTCGGGTGTCTGGCTGGTGGCTTTGCTGGCGATTCCGGCGTTGCTGCAACTCATGGTGGCTAGGGCCGCTCCCGGTGTCACGTACGCCCTGGAATGGCCGCTCTTCGGCGGTGTGCTTGCCTATGGAATCTGCATGACCGCGTCCGAGCCCATCGGGCTGGATTGGCGCCTGGCGCTGCTCTGCCTCGCCCCCACCACCAGTTTCCTGGTGATCGCTCCCATGCTGCACCTGTTCACTGTGGCTCTGGGACCGGCCACAGGCGGAAAACTGGCAGTGGTCGGAGGGCTATTTCTCTTTCTGACGGTGCTGCCGCAGTTGCTGCTGATCTTCCGGCGTACCCGCGCCTGATTCAGTGCGTACGGCTCCGGTTACTGCCCGGGGTTGGGTTGTTGCGGCGGCTTTGGCGCCGGCGGCGCGGTGTTCGCCGTGTCGCGGTGCGGCCCCAGCCCCAGTGCGATCAGGGACAGGGAATTGATCTTCCCGTTCGATTCCAGATTCTGTTCGGACTGGAATTTCTTGAGCGCATCGGCCGATGCCGTGTTCCAACTGCCGGTCGCGTCCTCCGGTTTCAGGTATCCCTTGGACGCCAGCGCACTCTGAATTTCGCGATACCGATCCGGTGTGGGCGCCAACTGGCGAGTGCGCCAACTGGCCTTTTTCGCCGGAGCCTTCTTTCCGCGGGCGGATGCGCTAGTGGTGCCCTTCTTGCCGGCAGCAGCCGTATTGGCGGTTGAGGGCGCAGCTTTTTTCGTCGCAGTTGCCGGCGCCTTTTTGGTGGTGGACGCCTTCTTGGAGGCGCTCTTCTTGGCCGGTGATTTCTTCTTCACCGGGGCCGTCGCATCGGCATTGCCGGCAAGCAGAATCATCGCCAGAATGGCGGCGCAACTCAAAAATCGATACATGGGCTCGTCACAATTCTATCAGGCCCGGCCTACAAAAGTAGGGCAGGCGTTTCCGCCTGCCAACTGCTTTGGAGGTGCCTGCTTGGCACGGGAAAGCGTTGGCAGGCGAAACCGCCTGCCCCTACTGCAGCCGTAAGACGCAGTTGCCAATTACCGGTTGGTGCTCGGCAGCAAGCCCGCCAGATAATTGGAGGTCCACTCCGCGCCGCGTCCCGGTCCCTTCCTGAGCACGCGGAACTGCACCGCGTCACCCGGCTTCAAGCTGCCGCGAAGGCGCGTAATATCCTCCGCGCTGTTCACCGGCTGGCGGTTGATCGCCACGATGATATCGCCCGCCGCGAGACGAATTTCCTCCGCGAACGAACCCGGCTCCACAGAGACCACCTGCACGCCGCCCTTCTGCTTCAGGCCGAGCCGGTCGATCTGCTGATCCGTCAGGTTCTGGATCTGCATCCCGAAGCTCACCGTCGTGGGTTCGCCCTTCGCGGTGCTCTCTTTGCCGTCCCCATACTGTTCGGGGAAGACATGGGCCAGATCGGCCACTACCACCTTCAGGTCATGATGCTTGCCGTCGCGGTCCACGCTGATGTTGAGCGAGTTGCCGAGCGGTGTCGCTGTCACCGTGCTCACCAGTTGGTTGCCGTCATGTACCGGCTTGCCGTTGATGGCCACGATCACGTCGCCTTCTTTCAGTCCAGCCTTCTCGCTGGGACCGCCCGGGGTCACTTCCGTGACGAAAACGCCCTCTTTCACTCCCGCGACTTTCAGGTTGGCCCGCGCCTGATCCGTATCGCTTGCCATGAAGCGGATGCCGATCGAACCGCGCGTCACCTTGCCGTTCTTGATGATGTCGTTATACACCGTGGCCGCCGTGTTGACGGGCAGTGCGAAACCGATGCCCTGGTAGCCGCCCGTGCGCGTGGCGATGGCGGTATTGATGCCGATCAGTTCTCCGCGGATGTTCAGCAGCGGACCGCCCGAGTTGCCCGGGTTGATGGCCGCATCCGTCTGCAGGAAGTGCTGGAACTGCATGGTGGGATCCACATCGCGCTCCTTCGCGCTGATGATCCCCGCCGTCACCGTGGCCTGGTAGCCGAACGGCGAGCCGATCGCGATCGCCCAATCACCCACCTGCACTGCATCCGAGTTGCCGATTTTGACTGGAACCAGATCCTTCTTGCCTTCCACCCGCAGCACCGCCAGGTCCGTGGGCGCATCCACTCCCACCACTTTCGCGTCATACTGCGTCGGGTCGCCGTTGAACTTCACCTGGATGCGATCCGCCTTATCCACTACATGGTTATTGGTCAGAACGTATCCGGCGCGGTCCACGACCACGCCGCTGCCGAGGGCTTCGCTCTTGCGCGCGCCCGTCTCAGGCATTCCGCCCTGGTTGCCGAAGAAGCGGAAGAGGAAGTCTTCCATGCCGCTCTGGTCGCCCTGCTGGTCTTCATCCGGCTGTTGCGGGATCATCTGTCGGCGATTGTTGTTGCTGCGGCTGCGAACCTGCGCTTTGGGCAGATACGTGGTGGAAATATTCACGACACTGTGTTCTACCTGCTTCGCGATCTGGCTGAAGGTGTTGGAAAGCTCAACTGGATTCGGGATCACCAACGGCGTCGCGCCGGGCGCGGCCTGGCTGTCGCCCTTGGCGGCTTTCACACCCTGGTTCACCAGCGTCCCGATCACGATGCCGAGGCTGAGCGTGAAGAGAATCAGTGTGAAGGATAGGACTTTCTGTGTGCGAAATCTATCGAACATGCTCATGGGAAATGGTTGCTCCTGTGTTTTGCGGCGGTCCTCTGGAACCTCTCCGCAATCTACTACTCTCATAGATGTTTGCGCGATTGGAACGGTTTCATCTCGACCAGGATTACCCCGCTCAAGATCAGCGCCGCACCCGCCGCGCCACGCCCCGACAGGCCCTCGCCCGCGATGACAAAACTCGTCACCCAGGCCACCACAGGTTCTAACGCATAGATCAGGGCCGTACGTGTGGACGTGGTGTACTGCTGAGCCCACGCCTGTATGGTAAACGCCAAAGCGGTAGCGAGCAAGCCTGTAATGACGATGGCCCAGAGCACGATTGGCTGCCACTGAATATGGGGAGTTTCTACCCACCAAAACAGAGACAAGGCTGACAACGCAGCCGCGCCAACCTGGGTGAGACTCAGAATTTCGAAGCCCATCTGCTCTGAAAAGTGTCCAAGCGTTACAATGTGCGCCGCGAAAGCCACGGCGCAGCCAAACGTCAACAGGTCGCCGCGGCCGATGGACCCCAAGGGACCTTCCAGGGTCATCAATCCCATACCGAACGTGGCTACCAGCACCCCAAGTACTTCCGATACCTGCGGTCTGATCTGATAGACGAGCGCCGCGAGCAAAGGTACCATCACGGTTGAAAGTCCTGTCAAAAAAGCCGACTTGGGCGGCGTGGTCAGCTGCAGCCCCAGCGTCTGGAACAGGTAACCGGTGAAGAGGAATACCCCGGTGAGGCCGCCGCAGGCCAGCATCCGGGGCGTAATCCGGCTGCGCGATTTCCATTGTCCGCGGAACAGCACCAGCAGCGCCGCCGTCGCCACCGAAAACCGGATCGCCAGAAACAGGATCGGCGAAATGCCTTGCAGCGCGCTCTTGACCAGGACGAACGTCGTGCCCCAGATCACCACATTGAAAACCAGTGCCAGTTCGGCTTTGCCGCGGCTCACTTCGGCGCCCCACCCGCCGGGTCCCGGAGCAGTAGAAACAGGGTCAACAGGATCCGCTTCAAACCGAGGTCGCGTCCGTCCGCGCTGTACCATTCCTGCGGCGTGTGGGCGCCGCCGCCCTGCCCGCCCGCCCCGATCGCCAGTGCCGGAATCCCGAGCGAGAGCGGTAGATTCGCGTCCGTGGAGGAACAGTCCAGCTGTGAGCGGATGCCCAGGTGGGAATCCACGCTCCGCACGTATTGCAGGATCGGTGAGTGCTCCGGCAGCGTGGCGGCCGGCCGGGAACCGATCTCGCGCGTCTTGACCGTGACCCGCCCGCCCGGGGAGCGCAAGTTCTCCTGTTCCCGCGCACGCTCGATCGCGCTCGTTAGCAAGTCCACCAGTTGTTCCATCCGCTCGTTACTCTCCGAGCGGATATCCACCTTGCAGCGCGCCGCCTGCGCGATCGCATTCACGCCGCTTCCGCCTTCGATCAGCCCCACGTTCACCGAGGACCGCGGCAGCGAATCCAGCTTCGAATCCGCGAAGAGCGCCACTGCCCGGCACAGCGCATGGACGGGGTTGCCCACCCCGTAATCGCTCCAGCTATGGCCGCCGGGACCGGAGATCGTGACTTCGAAGCGGCGGCTGCCCAGGGCGCGGTTGGTGATGTGGTCCGTGCCCGCCCCGTCCACGATCAGAAAACTCCGAATTTCGCGGCTTGCCAGCGGCTGCCGGCAGAGGTGGCGCATCCCCAGCAGATTGCCTTCGCCCTCTTCTCCCACATTTGCAATCAGCAGCACGCCGTTGGGGAATTCGGGCAGGCGCGGTGTGCTCTTCCAGGCGCGTGCGATGGCCAGCAGCGCGGCTAGTCCCGCGCCGTTATCGGAGACGCCGGGACCGCGGAAGCGCCGGTCGGCATCCACGAAGATGTCGTCTTTACTGCGCGGCGAAAGCACTGTATCCATGTGCGCCGTCAGGGCCACATAGGGTGGTTTCCCATTCGCTGCGAGCACGTTGCCGGCCCGGTCGATCGAGGTCTCCCAACCCAGTCCCCGGAACTGCTCCTGGAACCATGCGGCCCGCTCCTGCTCCATAAAGGTGGGCGCTGGAATGCGGCAGATCTGCAGATGAGTTTCATTGATCCACTGCTTCTCGCGGGTAAAAAACTGCAGGCACTCGCGCACGCCCCCGTGGTCGGTGAGTTCGGAGAGCTTGGATCCCGTGAAGGCCGGATTGGCAGGCATTCTTTCAGTCAGTTTAGCAGGGCTGGTGTACTCGACCCGCGTTGTGGTGTCCCATCCGCCTGTCTACCTGTTACATTTGGGGCGAGCTTTGCCTATGCGACTCCGACACCTCGTACTTCTCTCCACCGTTCTGCTCGGAAGCGTGCTGGCTCCCGGGTTGCGAGCGGGCGATTACACTGCGCTCGACCGTTATGTCGCCGCGCCAGACGCCTCCTATCGCTACACCCTGGTCCGCACCCTCAAATACCCCGGCCTGACGGCCTACCAGCTCGATATGGTCTCCCAGACCTGGCGCACCGCCGCCGAAGTGGACCGCCCCGAATGGCACCACTGGCTCACCATCTATAAGCCGGATCAGGTCACCACCTCGACCGCGCTGCTCCTTATCGATGGGGGCTCCAACAGCAGTACGCCGCCCACTCCGGACGCGACCACGCTCCTGCTCGCCGCCAGCGCCGGCTCCATCGTCGCCGATCTCGGGCAGGTGCCGAACGAGCCGCTCACCTTCGCCGGCGAGGGCCACAGCCGCTCCGAAGACGCCATCATCGCCTACACCTGGGCGAAGTTCCTGGCTGGCGGCGATGAGAAATGGCCGGCGCGGCTTCCCATGACCAAAGCTGCCGTGCGCGGCATGGACACGGTTACTGCTTTCCTGGCGAGTCTCTCCGGCAGCCCGGTCGCGGTGAAGAATTTCGTGGTTACCGGCGGCTCCAAGCGCGGCTGGACCACCTGGAGCGTAGCCGAAGTGGACCCGCGCGTGATCGCCATCGCCCCGATCGTGATTGACACTCTCAACGTGCAGGAAGTCTTCCTCTCCCAATTCCGCGCGCTGGGTTTTTGGGCGCCCGCGGTGCAGGATTATGTCGATGCCGGCGTCATGAACTGGTTCAACACGCCGCGGATGGAGGCCCTGCTCGACATCGAAGATCCCTACCGCTACCTGGGACGGCTCGCCCTGCCGAGTTTTCAGACGAACTCCACCGGCGATCAGTTTTTCCCGCCCGATTCGCCCCGCTACTTTTTCTCCGACGTTCCGGGTGAGAAGTACCTTCGATTCGTTCCCAATACCGACCACGGCATGGCTTCCGTGGATGCGGCGTTCAACCTGCTCTCCTGGTTCCACGCCGTAACTCAGAATTTCCCGAGGCCCCGTTTCCACTGGACCGCCGACGCGCAGAACGGAGCCATGTCCGTGCGCACCGTGGATACCCCTTCCAAAGTCGTCCTGTGGCAGGCCACCAACCACTCCGCCCGGGATTTCCGCCTCGAGACTATCGGCGCGGCGTGGACCAGTACGACGCTTACCGGCACCAACGGGATCTACACCGTGAACTTGCCCAAGCCCGGAAGCGGCTGGACGGCCTTCCTGGTGGAACTGACCTTTCCCGGACCCTCGGATACGCCGCTCGTCTTCACCACGGAGGTAGTGATCACGCCCGATGTGTACCCCTTCACCGCGCCCGGCGCGACTCGCCCGCCGGTCCGCCGGCCCTTGCCGATATCCCGCTAACCTGGCTGTAGCGTAGGCGCTTCCGCCTGCCAACTCGCCGGGCGAGCCCGCTTGGCAGGCGGAAACGCCCCATGCCACTTAAATAAGCCAATTTACAGGCGTCCTGGCCTTTCGTGGGGCGGTCCCCCTGGATCGTGTCTGACAATCGCGGCCGACGCCCTCGTCGGCCTCTCGATGGTCGCAGGCATCTGATTCTTCGAGGGAACAGCGGGACCAGGGGATCCCGCGCGGACGAGGGCGTCCGCCCCACCAGGTCCGGCGCAATTCGGTGCCGAGGCTTATTTAAGCGACAACAGGCGGAAACACCTGCCCTACCGTGTGCCGGCAAGGGCCGCGCCAGGCGCTTATTCCGGCAGCGGCTTGCCCTTCGTCTCCGGGGCGAACGGCAGTGCTGCCAGACCCACCAGGAAGACCAGGCTCATCGTGACGCCCGCGTAGCGCATCGGCTCCGGGTAGCCGCCGAACACATCCTTCGTCAGGTAGCCCAGAGTGAACGGTCCCGCCGCAGCCGCAAAGCGGCCCACGTTGTAGCAGAAACTCGTACCCGTCGAGCGCAGTCGCGTGGGGAAGAGTTCGGCCAGATAGATCGAGTAGCCGCCGAATAGCGAGAGCTGTGCGAAGCCCATCAGCGGGATCATCCAGAAGATATCGCTGATCTGCTTCAGGTTCCAGAACGTGTACGCCGTCATGCCCATGGCCGCCAGGAAACTGATCGCGAATGCCTTCTTTCGGCCGGTGTAGTTGGTCAGGTAGGTAAAGGCATACACGCCGAAGAAGCAGCCGATGTTCTGGAGCAGGGAAGTGATCCCGATCCAGGTCGTGACCTTGCCGGAGAGTGCCTTGCCCGCCAGGCCTTGTGCGGTGAACGTCCGCTCCAGGACCGGACGGAACAGATCGTAGCTGAAGAAGCCGATCCCCCACAGGCCGACTACGCCCGCGAAGGCCAGCAGGAAGCCGACAATCGCATTCCTCCGCCACCGCGGATCGCTGAACAGTTCACCGTACGAGCCCATCTTCTTCTTTTCGTCGCGCGCCTTCAGCCAGGAGTCCGGCTCCTTCAGTTTCTTGAAGACGACAAAAGCCAGCGGAGCGGGAATCGCGCCCGCCAGGAATTCCCACCGCCACGCCCCCGTCAGTTGACCGGCCATCTCCAACTGCCCGATGAAGATCCCGGTGAGGGCCGCCATCATATTTCCCACCGCGGACGCCGCCTGCACGAAGCCAAGTGCATAGGGCCGCGCCCGCGAGGGCACCACTTCCGCCACCAGGGCCACGCCCACCGCGAACTGGCCGCCGACGCCCAGACCGCACAGGAAGCGGAAGACGTTGAAGCCGAATACGCTGCTCGAAAGCACGCTGAGCCCGGTGAACACCGTATAGCTCAGGATCGTGATGGTCATGGTCTTGACGCGGCCGATCCGGTCGCCCAGAATGCCGAAGACCACGCCGCCGATCGCCCAGCCGATCATGAAGATCGAGGTGGCCCATGCCGCCTGCTGATCGATCGTGGCGTTGCTGGCGTGTCCGCCCAGCAGTTCCTTAATCGCCGGCTTGCGCGCGAGGTTGAATAACTGTTGCGCCATGGTGTCGAACATCCAGCCAAGGCTGGCGACACTGAGCACGAACCAGTGGTAGCCGGTCAACTCGCGGTACCACGCGTATTTTGGCCCGCCGGCGTTTTCCAGGGTTTGGGACATGAAGCAGCTATTTTACATCGCTGCGGTCACCCGGTCACCGGATTTTAACGGGATATCGGCGGGAAGCGCGACCACGTCGGATTCCGCCAGCCCCTCCGTGATCTGGACCAGGGTAATACTGGAGGTGCCCTTTTTGACCGCCCGGCGCGCAATCGCGCCCTCCTGGAGCACGAAGACGTAGTCCCCCTGCGCGTCGTGCCGCAGCGTTTCCTTGGGGATTACCAACGCGCCTTCCACCACCGCCGTGCGGATTTCGGCGTTGATGTTGGTGCCGGGAATCAGTACCCGCCCCTCGTTCGGGATCGAGCAGATCACTTCGCCCACCTGCCGCGAGCCCAGGGCCTGCACCGCCGCCGGTTTTTTTTCCACCGTGCCCTGCCACTGCCGCCCGGGCAGCGCGTCCCAGGTAATCGTCACCGGTTGGCCCACCGCGATCCGGCCCAACTCCGGCTCGTCCACGTACACCCGCACCCGCAGCGGGTCCATTCGCCCCACATTCGCGATCAGGTCGCCGGGGCTCACATACGCGCCCGTGCGAATCTCGCGTCCGTACACGGTGCCCGCCATCGGCGCGTGAATCACAGAAAGCGTAGCCCGCTGTTGGGCCAGCCGCAGCAGGCTCTCGGCATCGCCCAGCCGGGCCTTGGCCGCTGCCACTTCGGTGGTAGAGACCAGCGATTGCCGGCGCTTCTGCAATCCCGCGATCTCCAGTTCGAACTGCTGCACTTTATCCCGCACCGAATCGGCCTCGGATTTTGTCGCGGCCTGCTTCGCCACCAGCCGTTCCAGGCTGGCCAGGGTCTTCTGCGTTTGCGCCAGATCCAGACGCGCCCGCGCCAGGCTATTTTCGATCTCCGCAAACTCCGCCGGCCGCCCCCCGGCTTCGAGCGTGGCCACGTTGGCGCGCGCCTCGTTCACCTTGGCGGTTGCGGTTTCGGTTTCGGATTGCAGCGTTGCATCCGCAACCGTCGCCACTTCGGCGCCCTTGGCGAGGGTCTGTCCATCCTCCACCGACACGTGGTTGACCAACCCGCCGGTTTCGGCGCGAATGGCCTGCCACTCGACCGGTTCCACCTTGCCGTTAGTCGGCAGGGTGCTGATCAGGGTCTGGCGCTTCACCCGGGCGAAGTTGACCTTGGGCGGGTCCCCCTTGCGCAAGACGCCCCAAAGAACGACCGCCGCCAATCCGGCCAGCAGCAGTGACAGCAGCAGCTTTTTCAAGTAATCGGCTCCAAGGCTATTTTAGCTGGAGGCGGCCGCCGCGCGGGAATCTTGGCGCCGGAGCTTTGGCGCCGGAGCTTTGACACAGGAAGTTGTCGGTGAATCTTAGAACAGCAGCCAAAACCACTGGCCACTGGCAATAATGATGATCGGTTCTGTTGGCATGGGGGAATGATCGGCAGGCCCCCCGGCCAACAATAGGGTGAAAGACTGATTTTTTGAAGATTCTATGCGGGGATTGCGGCTGCGGATGGTACCAGGGTGGTCAGTTCGATCCGCATGCCGTCGAACAGCTCAACCAGGCCGGAGATTTCCACATTTCTTATGCCACACCGAAAAAGAAACACCTGCCAGTGGGCAGTCAGTATCCCAGCGGCAAAGCGGAGTTGGTATTGCAGCAGTGTGGTGGCCAGATCGGGACGGTCGCACTCGGATTGCGTCATCACCAGCTTTAACGCCATGCAGATCCGGGCAAAGTCGCTTTCCAGCAGGTTCAGGTATTCCCGGAACATTGCCGTGCGCTGACGCCGCAAGTTCTTCTCCATCTCGGGCGTGAAACCCTTCTGGGTACGCAGGAACTCGAAATCGGAGGCATCCAGCAGGCGCAGCATGGGGCGGTAGCGCTCCGCGGAGAGTTCGCCTAACCATTCCGTGGTGACCGGCAGCTCCTGATCGCCCGGCGTCAGCCGGCGCAGCAGCAGGCAGACTCCCAAGACCGGAATGAGCACTGCGACGAGTGCTAGACACAGCGTGTACGTCATCGGATGTAGTGTCGCTGATTGCCCGGTGGTAACGTAAGTTCCGCGGGTACGGGGCAGGTACTGGTTGCTATCTAAAGTTAACTTCGCCTGTTATCGCTACCCAAATCCTGCTGTTCGAAGTGTTAAATTGAACGAACATGCGAAGGCTGCTTCTGCTGGCAATGCTGCCGCTGCCGATCGTCGGGCAGCACTCCTTATATACGTGCATGGTCACTTCCAAGGACTATGTGGTTGGGGCCAAACTGCCGCCCAGCGGCATCTTCCGCAAAGCTCCCGGCGGCGAGTGGCGCCACGCCGGCTTCAATCATCCCTTCGTCGCAGCCCTCGATTTCGACCCGAAGTCGCCCTCCACTCTATATGTCGCCGCCGGCAACGGGCTCATGCGCGTCACCGACCGCGGCGAACGCTGGAAAATCCTCACCGGAAGCGATGTCACCGAACTGACCGATGTCGCCGTGGACCGCAACGCCCCCGGCACCGTCTACTTCAGCCACACCACCGGCATCCGCGTGACCCATGACGCGGGCGCGTCCTGGACCGAACTGGCCCGCCCCCTGCACCGCAAATACTCGATGGCGATCCGCGTCGATTCGCGCCAGACCGGCGTCCTGCTGGCCGGAACCGAAGAGGGCATCCAGCGCTCCACAGATGGCGGCAAGTCCTGGACATCCGTGGGCGCAGCCGGTTACCAGACCCTCCACATCGAACAATCGCCGCACGACGCCTGTTTCTGGCTGGCCTCGACGCAGGGCGGGGGACTGTTCGCCTCCACCGATTGCGGCGCGAGTTTTGAGAGCAACGGGCGTCTGGGCGTGGACCGGAACCTCGCCGATATCGCCTTCGACCCCAGCGCGCCCAATCGCCTGGCTGTGGCCGGATGGGGCATCGGTGTGGCCCTTTCAGAAGATCGCGGCAAGACTTGGCAGTTCCGCAATGCCGGGCTTCCCTCCACCTCGATCTGGAGCGTCGCCTTTGACCCCGATCATCCCGGCCGGATGTACGCCGGAGTCCACGAGGAGGCGCTCTACGTCTCCGAGGATTATGGACGCAGTTGGGCCAAGGACGGCTTGCCGGGCAGCCGGGTCTACCGCCTGCGCTTTGTTCCGGAGGCGGCCCAATGATTGCCGGCACAATGATCCGTCTCGCTTTCCTGCTGCTACTGCTCCACCTGCCGCTTTCCGGCCAGACGCCGCCAGTGCCCTACGCCGAGCGGGTCAAGTTCGTGGTCGATTCCTACGCGCACCCGAAATCCACGGGCCCGTTGGGCTATGCCAACATCGCCGCCAAACTCCGCCTCCACGAGGATGCCGCGCTCTGTTCGCGCCGCCTCGAGGAACTCCTGGCCGAAGGTCCCACGGGCGATATGTTCTGGATGTTTCCCATCACCGCCATCGCCTATCTGGATCAGGGACAGCTTTCCCCCTCCGCCCGGCAGGCTCTGCGCAGCGCGTATCGAACTTATATGCCCTACCGCGGCGACACGGAGAATCACTGGCTGCTCTATTACTCGTCGCTCTATCTGATGGCGCAACTCTGGCCCGGGGAGGACGGCGACCGCTGGTACGCCGGCAAATCCTCTGAAGAGAATCTGCGCGAGGCCGGCGGCTGGATCGAAAGCTGGGTGCGCCTCACCACGCGCCGCGGACAGGGCGAGTACGACAGTCCGCACTACATGGGCCTCTATTTCCTCTCGCTTTCTTACCTCGCCGAGTGGGCGCACGATCCCGCGATGCGGCAGCGCTCCCGCATGATGCTGGAGTATCTGATGGCGGATTACGGCGCGGAGAGCCTGGACGGGATCTATGCCGGTGCGCACTCCCGCGTCTACGACCGTCCCGCGGTGGAGAAATGGCTGAACCCTTCCAGCGATTTCGGCTGGCTGCTGTTTGGTTCGGGCCGCCCGCTGGAGCCGCCCGGGGGTTACATCATCTACTACGCGCTCGCCAGCGCCTATGCGCCGCCGCCGATTGTGCAGGCGATCGCCACCGACCGTACTGTGCCCTACACGCACTACGAATTGAAGCGGACCCGCAACCGCTGGCGCTTCTTCGACGAACTGCACGGCCCCGTCTACAAGACCACCTACATGCGGCGGGAATATGCCGTGGGCTCGGATCAGGGCGGCACCTTGCAGCCGATTCAGGAGCATTCCTGGGACGTGACCTGGAACGTGCCCGATCCGCGCGGTGTGCAGAACACCTTCTTCACGCTCAACCCTCACTCCTCCTTGCGCGAGTTACAGACTTACTTCACCTTTCCGCCCGATCAAGGTGTGGCGGAGGTAGTCAGTTCCAAGAAGAGTTACGATTCGCCGGATAAGTTAGTCGGCGGCTCGCCCTATGAACAGATCTTTCAGGATCAGGATTCGGTCATCGCGCTCTACGATATTGCGCCGGAGTCGCGCTTTCCGCACATCAACGGCTTCTTCTCCAAAGATCTGGCGGAGGTGCGGGAAGATGCCTCCGGCTGGATCTTCGCCCGCGGCGGCGATGCGTGGATTGCCTGCCGTCCCCTGCAACCCTATACTTGGAAGCCGATCGAAGGCGGCGGCAGGCGGCTCTTCTCGCCGTATCTCAAGAACGGAATCGTTGTCCAGGTGGCGGCGCGTGCGGAGTTCGCCACGCTCGATGCCTTCCGCGCGGCCATTCTCGCGCTTCCGCTGGAGTTTCAGCTTGCTTCCGTTCCCAGCGTGAAGTTCCGTTCCCTGCGCGGCAAGTCTCTTTCCTTTACTTACGGGGAGACGCCTCGCGTCGACGGCGTTGCCCTGGATTATGCCCACTGGCCGCTCTTCGGCGGGCCGTTTGTAGAAGCCGCGGTGGATTCGGAGCAACTGACTCTGAAGCACGGCACGGCGCGCCGGGTCCTGGATTTTAAGAAACTTACGGTCACAGACACAAAATAGGGAACAGCGCTCCACTTGTTTTCTATCGCTGTGCCCAGTAGCGCGTCTGCGATTGCACCAGCAGCCCCTTGGTTTTGGTCTTGAGCTGGAGTTTGCGGAACTCGGAGATGCGCACCGCCTGATCGCTCACGAAGCCCAGATTGTACTGGCTGCGGAGTTCGTTCTGAATCGCCGCGAAGATGTCATCGAGGCTCAAGCGCTTGGAGACCTCGAAGCAACTGCCCCCGGTTTCGCGCGACATGCGTTGCAAAACCGCGCGCCCTTCCGCTTCGCCGCCGCTGAAGCCGCCGTAATACGTCGCGTCTGAGAAGACGATGGAGTAGATCAGCGTATCGGCGCGCTGTGCCTCTTCAATCGCGGTAGAGACTGGAATCTCGCTGCCGAAATCCACCCCGTCGGAGAGGATGATCAGCGCCTTGCGGCCCTGCAGCGGACGCATGATATCGCGTGCCGCGATCCCGACCGATTCGTAGAGCAGCGTGCCGCCGCCGCGCTGCAATTCCAACTGCCGCATCGTCGGCGTATTGACCTGCTCCAACGCTTTTTCCAGATCCCTGCGCGAGGATGTCAGCTTCTGCCGCACTTCTACCGCCATATCGAACTGCACCAGGAAAACTTTGTCCAGCTTTTCGCGCAGCACCTGATCCACAAAGCGGAAACTGGCCGCGCGCTCCGACTCCACCACCCGGTGCTGGCTCATGCTTGTATCTACCATCAGCCCCAAAGTCAGCGGCAGGTCGCTCTCCGTGGAGAAGTAGCGTATGGTCTGCGGGCGACCATCTTCGCTCAGGACAAAGTCGTCCTTCGACAGGTTGCGGATGAGTTCCCCGTTCTTACCCCGCACATTGGCGAGCAGGTTCACCACTTTCACCTCGGTGGAGAAGAGGGTGGGCTCCTGCGCGCGGACGCGAGCGCCGAAACCGAACCCGGCGGCGGCCGCAAGCAGCCAACTGCGTCGAGACTGCTTGAAACTCCTGTGGAACGGGGTTTGCTGCATACGCTCGCTATGTATTCATGATACAAAGTACTCAGCGGGGAGTTCTGTTGGAAAGGAAGAGCGTTATGCAAAATCGCGCGGGACGGAACATGCTGTTGGGACTGGGATCGGTCCTTTTGGCCTCCATGCCAGTTTGGGCGGATACAGCCGCGGGTATGGATGCGTTCAGGAACAAGGATTACGCGAAGGCTTTCCGGGAATGGAAGGCTTCAGCGGACGCCGGGCAGGCGGAAGCCGAGTTCGACCTGGGTCTTCTCTACGCACAGGGGCTTGGTGTCAAGCGCGACCTCACCGAAGCGTCCAAGTGGTATCGCAAAGCAGCAGACCAGGGAAATGCCGAAGCGCAATTTGCCCTGGGCCAGATGTATTCCCGCGGCTGGGGCGTCCCCCGCGACATGGCGGACGCCATGCGTTGGATTCAGATGGCGAACGACCCCGACTCCGATGGACCGCCCACCGACTGGGCGCTGATCGAAGGCTACGGAATCCAGCAGGATCAGGAGCAGGCTGCCAACTGGTATCGCCAGGCCGCGCAAAAAGGTCACGCCGAAGCGCAGTTCAACCTCGGGCGCCTCTACGCAACCGGCAAGGGTGTCAAACACGATGAAGAGCAGGCGGTGAATTGGGAGCGGGCCTCGGCCAGCCAAGGCTATGCGCCCGGTCAGGCCCGCCTCGGCACCCGCTATGCCAGCGGATCGGGACTGGATCAGGATTCCAAACGCGCGTACTTCTGGCTCACGCTCGCCTTCCTGCACGGGGAAAAGAGCGTCGAGAAGCTGCGCGCCGCGGAAGCCGCTAAACTGAAACCCGCCGAAGTGGCGGAAACCGACCAAGCTGCGCAGAACTGGAAGCCGCGCAAGACCGCCGCGGCCGGCGCACCGAAGAAGTGACGCCACGCGGCGTCGCTCGTCTTTGATCGATCATGGATTGATCATGCGATTTGCCCTGTTTCTGCTGGCCGTCGCGTCGTCCTATAGCCAGGTAGTGTCTGGCCAGACGGCGCGCGACCCGCAGGAGGTTCTCTCCCAGGCTCGCGCCAAACTCCGCGAGATGACCGGCCGGCTGGAGAAGTATGCCTGTATTGAAACCATCGAGCGCCAGTATTTTCAGCACGTGACGCCGGACGTGGAACCCGCCCTCGTGCGTGCCCCCGCGCCTACCTGCAAGGCCGCCTTCGCTTCGCAGAACAGGCTGCGCGAAGACTCCACCGACCGCTTGCGCCTGGAAGTGACGGTCTCGCAAGGGCGCGAGATCCAGGCCTGGCCCGGCGCCACCCAGTTCGATGCCCGCGGCGTGGATGAGATCGTGCGCCAGGGCCCCATCGGCACCGGAGCCTTCGGTACATACCTGCTGGGCGTGTTTGAAAATCCCAGCGTCGTCTTCACTTACTCCGGCGAGAAGCTGGACGAGGGCAAGAGCGTCATGGAGTTCACCTATCGCGTGCCTGTGGAGGTCAGCCGGTATCGCGTGAAGGTGGGTGCGGATTGGCAGGTGGTAGCGTATGATGGAGCCTTCTGGGTGGACCCAGTCACGCTGCAGATGCGCCGCCTCACCGTGCATAGCTCCGAACTGCCGCCCGCCACGACCATTTGCGACGCCTCCACCACGCTGGAGTACCAACTGCTGCGCGTGGGCGATAACGAACTGCTGCTGCCCAAACAGAGCCGCATGCACATTGTGCTGGCTAGCACCCGCGAGACGCAAAACACCACCACGTTTTCCGATTGCCGGGAGTATCACGCCGAATCTTCTCTGCTCTTCGATGACCGTCCCGATACCGAACTCCCCAGCGTCAAGCCGATCGTGCGCGCTCCGCTCGTGCTGCCCATCGGGCTGCCCGTGACGCTGGCGCTGACTGCGCCCCTCGACACCAGTACCGCCGCGGCGGGTGACATTGTCTCCGCTAAAGTGCTCAAGGCGGTGCGGCGTCCGGGTGCGGCGCAGGATCTGATCCCCGCAGGCGCCACCGTCAAGGGGCGAATCGCGCGGCTGGAACACCACCTGTTCCCGGAGCCCTATTTCGTGATCGCGATCTCTTACAACCGCGTGGAACTCGGTGGCGTCTCCTCGCCGTTTGCCGCCCGGTTAGAGAGCAATAACCAGCCCACCGCGGGGCAGGGCTTCGAGAGCCGTCCCCGCGCGCGCGGGCTGGAATTCTGGGATATCGGCACCTTCGTCTTCCCCAGTTCCAAGAGCCGCTACGTGTTGCCGGCGGGCTACGAATCCAAGTGGTTCACCCTCGCCACACGCTGAGCCTCCGCACGGAAGCCCGCGCACCAGCCCCCCTGCGTAAAGTACACTTGCTTGCGGAGGGATCATGCGAGTTCTTGAGTTGGCCGCCGGCGTGGCATTGCTTGCCACGTGTCTGAGCGGCCAGGAAGCGGCGGTGAGCGGCGCCGGTCGCGCAGCCGCCGACAAAAACGCCATCAGTGCGGCGGCGCTGGCCGGGTCGAAGGAAGATCCGGCGGCATTTGAGCGCGGGGCCAAACTCTACGCCGCGAATTGTGCCGGTTGCCACGGAGCGGTGGCGCGCGGAGGCGTGGGCGCGCCGGACCTCGTTCGCAGCGTTCTGGTGCTGGATGACGAAAAGGGCATCCTGATCGCCCCCGTGATCCGCGATGGGCGCGTCGATCAGGGCATGCCGAAATCCAGCCTGCCCGATTCGCAGATTGCCGATATCGTAGCGTGGCTGCACGTGCAGACTTATGCCGCCGGCCATCGCTCCACCTATGCGTTTCAGGACGTCCTGACCGGCAATGCCAAGAAAGGCGAAGCCTATTTCAATGGCGCGGGCGGCTGCCACACGTGCCATTCGCCCACCGGTGACCTGAAAGGAATCGGTGCGAAGTACGACGGCTTCACCCTGCAGGCGCGCTGGTTGCAGCCGCGCGGCGGGCGTGGCGGCCGGGGCGGCGCCTCCGCGCGTTCCGCTATCAAGGTGACGGTCACGCCGCTCTCCGGCCCCCCTGTCACCGGCACCTTGGATCGCGTCGATGATTTCAGCGTCTCCCTGCGCGATGCCGGCGGCGACTACCACTCATTCACCCGCATGGGCGACGTGCCCAAAGTAGAAATCCGCGACCCCTTGAAAGGCCACACGGACCTCTTGAGCAAATATTCCGACGCCGACATTCACAACATGACGGCCTACCTGGTGACCCTGAAATGATGCTCCGCCGCCTGCTCTTCCTCCTCTCGATCGCGCTCGCCGCAACGGCGCAGGGTCTCGCCCCCGCCACATTGCTCCAACAGCCGGGCGACGCGTGGCCGACCTACAACGGCGATTACTCCGGCCGACGCTTCAGCCCGCTGACCCAGATCCACTCCGGCAACGTGCATACGCTCTCGCTCGCCTGGTCTACCCGCTTTTCGGCCGGCGGCGGCCGGGGCGCGGCGCCCGCCGCCGCCGTACAGATTAAAGCGACGCCGCTGATGGTGAACGGCATTCTCTACTTTTCCGCGCCCAACAACGTCTGGGCCGCCGACGCCCGCACCGGACGCGAACTCTGGCACTACCAATATCCTCCCAACACAGGCAGCACCATCGGCAATCGCGGCGTCGCGATGTACGGCAACTGGCTCTACTTCGAAACGCCGGACAGCAATCTGGTCAGCGTAGACGCCAAGACCGGCAAAGAGCGCTGGAAGGTGCGCATCGCCGATCCGAAACTCGATTACACCTCGACCGTCGCGCCGGTTGTGGTGGGGAATCACATCCTCGTCGGCATCGGCGGCGACCACTTGGATAATCCCGGCTTTCTGGAATCGCACGATCCCGAAACCGGCGCCGTGCAATGGAAGTGGTGGACCACTCCCCGCAAAGGACAGCCCGGCATCGAAACCTGGCCGGATGAATATTCGGCCGCCCACGGTACCGGCATGGCGTGGATTCCCGGAACCTATGACCCTGAACTGAACCTCTACATCGTGGGCACCGGAAACCCCAATCCCGTGATGGCGGAGAAGAGCCGCAAGGGCGACAACCTCTACACCTGCTCGATCGTCGCGCTCAATCCCGATACCGGCAAGCTTGTCTGGTACTTCCAGCCCTCGCCGCACGACACCCACGATTGGGATGCGGTCGAGACGCCCGTGATCTTCAACGCCACCTTCAACGGCCAGCCGCGCCAGTTGGTGGCGCAGGCCAGCCGCAACGGCTATTACTTCCTGCTCGACCGCGCCACCGGCAAGCGCCTCGTCACCGCGCCTTTCATCGATACGCTCAATTGGGCCAAGGGACTGGATGAGAAGGGCCAGCCGATCCCCGATCCGGCCAAGTACCCAACCACCGATGGCGTCCTCGTTTCGCCGTCTTCCAACGGCGCCACCAACTGGCAGGCGCCGAGTTTCGATCCGGAGACGGGCTTGCTATACGTCGGCACCAGCCGCAACTACAGCATGTACTACCTGACCGATACGGACGAT
>CAIRBY010000265.1 GCA_903876865.1 uncultured Acidobacteriia bacterium | reverse complement strand
CGCGAAGCGGGCCGGGCTATTCGAATACCGCCACCAGGTGGCCAAACTGCATCAGCCGGTGGACAAGGCGGAGTGGTGGATGACGCCGCAGACCGTGAACGCGGTCAACCTGCCGCTGCAGAACGCGCTGAATTTCCCGGCGGCAATTATTCAGCCTCCGTACTACGACGTGGCGGCGGACGCGGCCCACAATTACGGTTCGATGGGCGCGATCATCGGGCACGAGATCAGTCACAGCTTTGACGATCAGGGCGCTCAGTTCGACGCCGATGGGCGGCTGGTCAACTGGTGGACGAAGGCGGATTTCGAGCATTTCAAGGGGGCGGGCGAGGCGCTGGCGGCGCAGTTCGACGGCTACAAGCCGTTCCCGGACCTGGCGGTGAACGGGCATCAGACGCTGAGCGAGAATATCGCCGATGTGGCGGGGCTGCTGGCGGCGTACGATGCCTACCGGCTCTCGCTGCACGGACAGCCGGATGCGGTGAAGGACGGCTTGACGGGCGATCAACGCTTCTTCGTCAGCTTCGGGCAGAGCTGGCGCTCGAAGATGCGCGACGCGGAGATGCGGCGCCGGGTCGCGACGGATGGTCATGCGCCGGCGGAGTACCGGGCGCTGACGGTGCGGAATGTGGACGCGTGGTATGACGCGTTTCAGGTCCACGCGCCGCAGAGGTTGTTTCTGGAGCCGAAGCAGCGCGTGCCGGTCTGGTAGGGCAGGCGGTCCGCCTGCCAGCCTATCAGCCTGTTGACCCGGCACGCCCGGGAAGTTGGCAGGCGGAATCGCCTGCCCTACATGGGCCGAGCGTTGTGATGGGCGCGTGCGCAGGCTGGGTGGCTCGGATTGGCGTTATTGGCGCGGTTCGAAGCGGGCCTGGAAGAAGCGGAGCAACTTTGGTTCGAAGGTCATGCGCAGGCCGCGGATGGACTCGCGCTGTTCGAAGACTTCGCAGACGCTTTCGGCGGTCACATCCATGTGGGCCTGGGTGTAGACCCGGCGCGGGATGGTCAGGCGCACGAGTTCGAGCTTGGGCTTGCGCTCTTCCCCGGTGACGGCGTCGCGGCCGGCGGAGACGATGCCGCGCTCCATGGCGCGGATGCCGGCGTCCAGATAGAGGGCGGCGGCGAGCGCCTGCGCGGGGTAGTGCTCCTGCGGCACGTGCGGAAGGAAGGCCCGGGCATCGAGGAAGATGCCGTGGCCGCCGATGGGGAGCACGATGGGCACGCCGGCCTTGCGCAACTTCTCGCCGAGGTAGAGCACCTGGCCGATGCGGGCGCGGATGTGATCGTCCTGGATCGATTCCTCGATGCCGATGGCGACAGCTTCCATGTCGCGTCCGGCCATGCCGCCATAGGTGTGCAGTCCTTCGAAGACGACGAGCAGGTTGCAGGCGGCTTCGGCAATGGCGGCATCATTGAGGGCGAGGAAGCCGCCGATATTGGCGATGGGGTCTTTCTTGGCGCTCATGGTGCAGCCATCGCTCGCGGCACAGAGGTCTTTGACGAGTTCGGCGACGCTGCGGCCGAGCTGGCCGGGTTCGCGCTGCTGGATGAACCAGGCGTTTTCGGCGACGCGGGTGGCGTCCAGAATCACCTTCACGCCATAGCGGTGCGCGAGTTCATAAACGGCGCGCATGTTGGCGAGCGAGATGGGTTGTCCGCCGGCCATGTTCACGGTGGCGGCGACGCTGACGTAGGGCACGCGTCCGGGGTTCTCCTGGAAGACGCGCTCGAGTTTGTTGAGATCAACGTCGCCTTTGAAGGGGTGCTCGGAGGAGGAGTCGTGAGCCTCATCGATGATGACATCGACGAAGCGGGCGCCGGCCATTTCCTGATGGAGGCGGGTGGTGGTGAAGTACATGTTGCCGGGGACCACGTCGCCGGGTTGGATGAGCACGCGGGAGATGATGTTCTCCGCGCCGCGCCCCTGGTGGGTGGGGATGACGTGGGTGTAGCCGTAGACGCGCCGTACGGCGGCTTCGAGGCGGTAGAAGCTCTCGCTGCCGGCGTAGGCTTCATCGCCGAGCATCATGCCGGACCATTGGCGGTCGCTCATGGCCCCGGTGCCGGAATCGGTGAGCAGATCGATATAGACGTCGCGGGAGCGGAGGAGGAAGGTGTTGTAGCCCGCTTCGGCGATGGCGCGCTCGCGCTGTTCGTGGGTGGTGATGCGGACGTGTTCGACGACTTTGATCTTGAAGGGCTCGGCCCAGCTTCTGCGTTCGAGTGGCATGGTCACACGGTAGCTCCGTTTCGCTCCGCTGAAAATGCCGCATGGAAGGCTTTGTGAGGTATTTCTTTCCGTTTGTTAATTACAATGGAGCTTATGGTTTATGGTCAACTGGATCCGCTTTCGTGGAAAATTCTGGCGGAATTGCAGCAGGACGCGCGGCTATCGTATGCGGAGGTGGGGCGGCGGGTGGGGCTCTCGACACCGGCGGCGGCGGCGCGGGTGCGGCAACTGGAGGGCGATGGCGTGATCGAAGGCTACGAGGCGCGCATCAACGCGGCGCGCATCGGGCTCGGGGTGGGGGCGTTCATCCGGATCCGCCTGAGCGGAAGCGAATCGCTGGCGCGGCGGCTGACGGCGCTGGCGCAGCAGATGCCGGAGGTGCTGGAGTGCCACCGCTGCACGGGCGATGAGAGCTTCATTCTGAAGGTGCGAGTGGAATCGGTGGCGCATCTGGAGAAGCTGATCGACCGCTTCACGCCGTTCGGGATGACGAGCACGAGCCTGATTCTGAGTTCGCCGGTGGAACGGGGACGTCCCTCGGCGGCGGAGTACTCGTCCGCTATGCTGAAGAAGTGAGGTGCGGGATGCGGGCATGGCTTTTGGCAGCGGCGGCGTTGATGGTGGCGGGGCAGATGGCGGGGCAAACCGTGGCGATCGTCAACGGCAAGCCCGTGACGGCATCGCAACTGGAGGCGCTGAAGGCAAGCCTGCCGCCGGAACTGGGGCCGATGCTGGGCCGCGATCCGGAAGAGCT
>CAIRBY010000264.1 GCA_903876865.1 uncultured Acidobacteriia bacterium | reverse complement strand
GAGCCGACGAACTCCTTCCCCGCCCCATCGATCACCTGCCGCGTCTCCCAGCAGAGCAACTCCTTGTGGTTCTCGATGGCGAATTTCACGCCCGCGTCCATGGCCTCGCTGCGCACCACCTTCAGGACCTTGATCATGGTCTCGATGTGTTTGGCGGGAGGCCCGGGCGGCAGGTGATCGCGATCCCCGGCCAGCAGCATGCGTACGATGGGCGAGCCCATGCCGACCGCGCGTTTGACGCCATCGCGCAGCAACTTCACGGAGTGGTCGAAATCGGCGGCGTCCTTGGGCAGCACGGCGCTGCCGCCGGTGCCCAGCCAGAGGCCGGCGCGCGCCGCGGCCTCTTTGACCGCCTTCCAGTGCGCGGGATCGTTGATGCCCGGATCGATCGAATCCTGGAGGAAAATCGCGTCCAGTTTCAAAGAGCTTGCGTACTCGATGAGCGGCAGATCGTGCCACTTGAGCGCACGGATCGAGTAGGTGTTGTATCCCAGCGGAAAGCGGTCCATGGTGTCTCCTTATGAAGGGTCTCTCCTTATTGCTTCAATGCCGCGATTGCTTCCTTGCACTTTTCCAGCAGGAAGACGTGCTCGGCGGCCACGCCGACGAAGCGCATGCCGCGGTTGGCCCAGAACTTCGCCATCGCCGTGCCGCGGGTCTGAATCCCCGGCACCACGCCGTGCGCGTTGCAGCGCTCGATGACCTTATCGATGGCTTCGATGAGCAGCGGGTTTTCAAACTGGCCCGGGATGCCGAGCGAGATGGAGAGGTCCGCTGGCCCGATCATGACTACGTCGAGGCCCTTGAGCGAGAGCAGTTCGTCGGCGCATTCCACGCTGCGCACGGTTTCGAATTGCACCACGCAGAGCGTCTCGCGATTCTGAAACTCGATGACTTCGGGCATGCTGCGCGCTTCGTAATCGATCATAGTGGGGTTGATGCCATAGCCGCGCTTGCCCTGGGGCGGAAAGCGCATCCAGCTGAGCGCCTCTTCCAGAACCCGCGGATCTTCCACGCGCGGCAGAATGATGCCCTGCGCTCCCTGATCCAACAGGCGCGCGCACAGGGTGTAGTTGACCTCGCCCACGCGCACGATCGGCGAAATTCCGGCCAGTTTGCTGGCGATGATCATGTCATGCGCCGTCTCCAGGTTGAACGAACCGTGCTCCATATCGATGAAGACATAATCGAAGCCCGCCGCGGCAAACGCGCGCGGAATTTCCGGTGACCGGTACACCTGCAGACCGCAGCCGTATACGGTTTCGCCATTTGCCAGCTTTTCCCTGGTCTTGTTGGTTCGCATGAGTTCTATGCTATCTTGATTTCCAAGCCTATGACTGTCCGCTAGCCAATTCGGGCTGTGCATCTCCAGGGGCTCTTTGTAGCCCCCGCTTCCGCATGCCCGTTCGCGGCCTCCACCCCGTCCACCGCTAGATCAAAAAGGTAGAGTCATGTCACTGGAAACTCTTGGCGCCACGCCCGAACTGCGTAGCGTCGTACCCGCTCCACTTTCTCTCGCGCGTGTCGCGCTTTCGCACCGCGATCAGTACCAACTGGTCACCGACACCGGCATCGTGAGCGCCGAACCCTCCGGCGCGCTCTGGTATCGCAGCGCCACGGCCGCAGAGATGCCCGTGGTGGGCGATTGGGTGGCCGCGCGCCTCATCAATTCCAGCCAGGCCATTGTAGAGGCCGTGCTACCGCGCCGCACCCTGTTTGCACGCCGCGCACCGGGCGCGCGCGAAGCCATGCAGACCATCGCGGCCAACATCGATCTGGTTTTCCTGGTATCCGGCCTCGATGGCAATTTCAATCTACGCCGCATCGAGCGCTACCTCGCCCTGGCGATGGAGAGCGGCGCGGCGGCGGTGATCGTCCTGAATAAGGCCGATCTCTGCGCGGACATTCCCGGCCATGTCGCGGCGGCCGCGGAAGTGGCGGGGAGCGCACCCGTCGTCCCAGTGCACACGCGCGATGCAGAGGGCCTGGAAGCGCTGCGCCCTTACCTGGCGCAAGGCCGCACGGTGGCGCTGCTCGGATCTTCGGGCGTGGGCAAATCCTCGATCGTGAATGCGCTCACCACAGCCGCTCTGCGCACGGCGGAAGTGCGTTCCTCCGATAGCCGGGGCCGGCACACCACCACGCACCGCGAGTTGCTTCCGCTGCCGGGCGGCGGCGCGCTCATCGATACGCCCGGCATGCGCGAACTGCAACTCTGGGCCACGGAAGATGCGGTGGACGCCGCCTTCGAGGAGATCGCGGCGCTGGCTGCCCGCTGCCGCTTTCCCGATTGCAGCCACGCTGCCGAACCGGGATGCGCCGTGGCCGCCGCTCTGGAAGCGGGCGAACTCTCCGCCCAGCGCTGGGCGAGTTACTGCAAGCTGCGGGCCGAAGCGCGGTACCACGAAATCCGCGCGGACCCGCAACTGGAACGCGACCGCAAGAACCAGTGGAAGGCCATCCACAAAGCCGCGCGAGAAATCTACAAGCGCCCGAAACACCGGTAGGACCGGCCTCCCGGCCTGTCATTTTCGTAGGACCGGCCTCCCGGCCTGTCATTTTCGTAGGACCGGCCTCCCGGCCTGTCCCTGCTTACTTATCCTTACCCGCTCCTACGCGCCGCCGATATACACAAACCGGGCGATGAACAGCGCCGTCAACAGATACACAAACCAGTTCACCTCGCCCCACTTACCGCGCGCGATCTTCAGCAGGCTATAAGCCGTGAAACCGAAGGCGAGCCCGTTTGCGATACTGAACGTCAACGGAATCGTCATCATGGTGAGGAAGGCCGGAATCGCCTGCTCTGGATCCGCCCACTCGATTTCGCTCACCACCGCCATCATCATGCTGCCCACGATGATGAGCGCGGGCGCGGTGGCCGCCGCGGGAATCGCGCCCACTACCGGAGCCACGAAAAGCGCCACGACGAAGAGCAGACCGGTGACAATCGCGGTGACGCCGGTACGCCCGCCCGCCGCCACGCCCGCCGCGGATTCGATGTAGCTGACCACGGTGGAAGTGCCGGAGCAGGCGCCGATCATGGTCGCCATGGAATCGGCGAGGAGGATCTTCTGGATGCGCGGAATTTTCCCGGCTTCGTTGAACAGCCCGGCCTTCTTGCCGACCGCCACCAAGGTGCCGATGTTATCGAATAAGTCGATGAAGAGGAAGACAAAGATAATTTCGAGGAAGCCTAACTTGAGAGCGCCGCCGATATCCAACTTACCCGCGGTCGCAGTCAGGTCGCTGAGGCTGTAACTTGCGGGAGACCACTGAGCCACGCCCGTAAGCAGCCCCACCACGGTCGTGGTCAGGATGCCGATCAACATCGCCGCGCGCACCCGCCATGCCAGCAGCGCCGAGATCAGGAGCAGGCCAAAAATTGCGAGCGCGGTACTCTTACTGCTGAGATTGCCGAGCGCCACCACCGTCGCGGCGTTGGGCACGATGATCCCGGAATTGCGGAAGCCGATGAAGGCGATGAAGAGTCCGACGCCCGCAGCGACCGCCGCGTACAATTCGGCGGGGATGGCGGAGAGAATCAGTTGCCGCACGCCGATCAGCGTAAGCAGGAGGAAGGCGACGCCAGAGACAAACACCGCGCCCAGCGCGGCCTGCCACGGCACGCCCATACCCTTGACCACCGCATAAGTGAAGTAAGCGTTGAGGCCCATTCCCGGCGCGAGCGCGATCGGGTAGCGCGCCAATCCGCCCATCAGAAAACTGCCCGCCGCGGCCGAAATGCAGGTCGCCGCTGTCACCGCCGCCAGAGGCATGCCGGTCTCGTGCAGAATCGAGGGATTCACAAAGACGATGTAGGCCATCGTCATGAAGGTGGTGAAGCCGGCGAGGATTTCGGTCTTCCAATCCGCCCCCAGCACGCCGAACTCGAAGTAGCGCTCCAGCTTGATTCGCAGCGACATGATGGCCATGGTACCGCGAGCGGCCGGGCGTTCTATAATCGGATTTGCCAAAGGCACTATCACCGGATTCGCCGCTTGCGTTCGTCAAGGAGTGTGTGTCCGCCGGCCATGTCCGTTGGACCTATCATGTGACCATGCGCCTGAAAAAGCGGGCACTGACCGCCGGAATGCTCCACTCCGCGCTGGAGAGCTTGGAGGTAATCGAGGCCTGCCCTCACGACAAGTATTTGCCCAGTTTCCTGTTGAGGGGCGAGTCCCCTGAGGTCGTTTTCCATGCCCACATCGCGACCGACCTGGAAGGCGGGAACATTCGGGTTGTTACAATGTATGTGCCCGACCCGGAGGAATGGGAACAGGGCCTGCGCACGAGGAGAACCAGATGAGATGTCGAGTTTGCGGTGGCTTGCTGGAACCACGCGTCACGGATCTGCCATTCAAAATTGACGATTCCCGCATCGTAATTCTCCGATCCCTGCCGGTACTTCAATGCCGCCAGTGCGGCGACACCGAACTCGAACAGCCGACGATGGCGCGCGTGGAGCAACTTCTCTCCGCCGGAGACGGCTCCGCCGAACTGGAGATCATTCGGTACGCCGCGTAGCGGCGCCACCCGCCTCGCCCTTTCCCTACCCCCGCACGATCCGTTCCAACTGCTCCGCAACCGAGACCAGCGCATCGTCGCGGCCCCACGCTCCGGTGATCTGCACGCCAACGGGGCCGCCCTCTACCGGCAGCGGCACGGCGATGGCGGGGAGGCCCATCGCGGTCCACGGAGCATTGGCGGCCGGGTCGCCGGTGGAGGCCAGGCCTGCCGGGGCCGCGCCCACCGCCGCGGGCGTGATCATCGCGGGGAAATCCCAGAAGAGTTCGGAGATCTCGCCGCGCATCTGCGTCACCAGGTCGAGCGAGGCTTCGTACTCGTCTTCCGTCATCGCCAGTCCCGTGCGCACCAACTGCGCCAGACGGCTCCCGATCTTC
This sequence comes from uncultured Acidobacteriia bacterium, assembly GCA_903876865.1. GTDB lineage: Bacteria > Acidobacteriota > Terriglobia > Bryobacterales > Bryobacteraceae > Solibacter. Next base: position 572 of record CAIRBY010000264.1, on the reverse strand, counting down.
TCCCCGAACTGTTCATAGCGCGCCTGCATGGTGCGCGCTCCCTCATATTGATTGATGGCCCGCGCCGCCTCCCCGCACGCTGCCCAACCCGCCGGAGGCGCAACCTCTTCCACCACCACGCCGGCCACGCGCAGGCGTTCCACGGCGGCGTCAAGCGCGCGCTCCATCTCCAACTCGGCCGGCACGCGCATCCACGCCGCATGATGCAATTCCGCCTCGAAGCTCCCGCCGAAGCCTCGCGACCACAACTCTTTCATATCCGCCGCGGTCTGCGTGAAGAAGCCAACGGTATCCAACGAGGGCGCAAACGGCATCACGCCTTCCTTCGGCACCAGGCCGTTGCTCGGTTTGAAGCCGCAGACACCGCAGAAGGAAGCGGGGCGCAGCACGCTGCCGAGCGTCTGCGTGCCGAGCGCGAACGGCACCATGCCCGCCGCCACCGCCGCCGCCGAACCAGACGAACTCCCGCCCGGAGTGTGTCCCGGATATCGAGGATTGGTGGTGGGGCCGGGGTCGAAACTCGCAAAGGCCGCCGTGCGCGTCTTGCCCAGCAGCACCGCGCCCGCTTCGCG
>CAIRBY010000263.1 GCA_903876865.1 uncultured Acidobacteriia bacterium | reverse complement strand
TGTTCGAAGCCCGCGCCGAAACTCTCGCGGCGATGGGCCGTCACCACGATCAGTTGCTTTGCGGCATCGAGGGCCGTCCATTGCGGCGCGGGCACCGTACCGGCGGCCAGCGCATCGCGTACGTAGAGCACCGCGTCGATCCCGGAGTTGCCCGTGATGCAGATCCGGTCCGCAGCGACGCCTCCGTCGGCGAGCCTGGCTGCCGCAAGCGCGGTCGGGGCGAAGTGCAACGCGGCCAGGCGAGTGGTGACCACGCGATTCATCTCTTCCGGAAACGGCTGGGCCAGGTCAAACGTGCGCAGCCCCGCCTCCACGTGGCCCACCGGGATTCTCTGGTAGAAGGCCGCCAGCGCGCCTGCAAGCGTGGTGGTGGTGTCGCCCTGCACCAGCACCATGTCAGGGCGCTCGGCGGCCAGCACGGGCTCCAGTTGCGACAGAATGCGCGAAGTGGTCTGGGCGAGGCTCTGGCCCGGCCGCATCACGTCCAGATCATAATCCGGGGTGACCTGAAAGGCCGTCAGCACCTGATCGAGCATGCCGCGATGTTGTGCAGTGACACAGACTTTGACGGTGAACTCCGCCGCGCGCTGCCGCATGTGGCGGTAGACCGGACAGAGCTTGATCGCTTCCGGACGGGTGCCGAACACGAACAGGACATGAGTGTGGCGGATCACACCAAATGATAATCGATCGCGAGGATGAGGCGTATTTATGCCCCTGGGTAATACCCGGAGAAGATGCCGGACCCGGCGGTACGCGATAATGAAGTTTATGTCCGCAAATGGAAAGAAGGTATTGGTCACTGGTTCCGGGGGCTTGATCGGGTCCGAGTGCGCGCGGTTGCTGGCCCGCGATGGATGGAACGTGGTGGGCGTGGATAACGACATGCGCCAGCAGTTCTTCGGGCCGTCGGGCACGACCCGCGCGGTGGTGCGGGACCTGGTGGACCACGTGAAGGGCTACCGCCATCTCGATCTGGACATCCGCGACCGCCAGGGTGTGCGCGACCTGATGGCCGGCGAGCGCCCGGACTTCATCATTCACACGGCGGCGCAGCCCTCGCACGATAAGGCCGCCTCGATTCCCTATGACGATTTCGACGTGAATGCCGTGGGCACTATGAACATGCTGGTGGCGGCGCGCGATTATTGCGCGGAATCCCCCTTCTGCTTTACCAGCACCAACAAAGTCTACGGTGACCGGCCGAACTACCTGCCGCTCAAGGAACTCGACAAGCGCTGGGAGTATGCCGACGGCCTGGATGGAATCGACGAGAACATGTCGATCGACAACTGCCTGCACTCGATCTTCGGCGCCTCCAAAGTGGCAGCGGATGTGATGTGCCAGGAATTCGGGCGCTATTTCAAAATGCCTGTGGGCATCTTCCGCGGCGGCTGCCTGACCGGGCCGCAACATTCGGCGGTGGAACTGCACGGCTATCTGGTTTACATCATCATCTGCGCCATGACGGGCCGCGAGTATCAGATCTACGGCTACAAGGGCAAGCAGGTGCGCGACCAGATTCACTCGCACGATGTCGCCAACCTGTTCCTGGAATTCTACAAAGCGCCGCGCTGCGGAGAGGTCTACAACATGGGTGGCGGGCGCAAGAACAGCATCTCCATTCTGGAGACGATCGACCTGCTGGCCGGCATGGGCTACGAGTTAAAGCACAGCTACAAGCCCGAGAACCGCGTGGGCGATCACATCTGCTACATCTCCGACCTTTCGAAGATCTACAGCCACTTCCCGAACTGGAAGCTCGAGTACGATCTGCCGCGGATCTTCGGAGAGATCGTGGACGCGCACCGCAGTTAGCTGAAGAGCGCTTTACTAACTGAAGAGCACGTCGCGCAGCGTGTCGGTGTGGCCATCAATCCACGTGGCGATATCCGTGAGCGTCTGGCGCGCATCGCGCCGCGGACGCCAGCCGTTGACCGCGGAGACGGCGCGGTGATCGGTCAGGTAGAGGCGCAGGTCAGCGGGGCGGTTCTCCGTGCTGGAAACCACATCCACCGTGCGTCCCGTAACTTCGCGGCACAGCGCCGTGGCTTCCAGCAGAGAGAGGCTGTTGGTCACTCCGCCGCCCACGTTCCAGTGGCGGCCCGCATAGAGATCGAAGTTCGCGAGTTGATCCAGAATCAGATCGCAGAAATCGTCGATGTGGAGGAAGTCGCGGACCTGCTTGCCGGAGCCGCCGAAGCCGATGTACTTCAGGCTGCGCTCGAGGCAATGCGCGGCCACCCAGAAAGCGATTACGCCCTGATCGGCCTTGGCCATCTGCCACGGTCCCGTCAACAGGCCGCACCGGTCGATCGCGATCCGGATGCCGTACGCGTCGCCATATTCCGCGACCATCAGTTCGGCCGCAAGTTTCGTCATGCCGTAGAGCGAACGCGCGCCGTGCAGCGGAAACTCCTCGCTGATGCCGTATTCGCTGGCTCCGGCGATGCTCTGTTCGGGCAGCAGTTGAAAGCGCGTGTCCGTCTCCGCGTAGGCCAGATTGTTGATGGGCGCTACCGGATAGACGCGGCTGGTGGAGACGAAGAGGAAATCCGCCTTGGCCAGGCGCGCGAGTTCCAGGCAATGGAAGCAGCCGGTGAGGTTGGTGTGGATCAGGTAGTCCGGCGAACCGCCGTATCCGGCCAACACGCTGGGCTCGGCGGAACATTCCAGGATCAGGTCCGGCGCGGGGCGGATCTCCGCCAGATCCTGCAGGTTGCGCACATCGCCGTGGACGAAGCGGATGCCCTCGGCCTTGAGGCGCGGCAGGTTGACCTCCGAACCGCGGCGGCGCAGGTTATCGAAGGCGGTGATGTTGGCATCGGGATGCGCACGGCGGAGGGCGAGCGCGAGCGCGGAGCCCACAAAGCCGGCGCCGCCTGTAATCAGGATGTTCTTATGCATTGACCTTCGGAACCTTCTGCTCTTCGGAAGCCACCGGGGTGCGGTAATAATCGCCCCGCGAGAGATGCTTCTCCAACCAGAGATAGAGCACGATGAACAGATAGCGGCTGCCCATCTCTTTGATCTTCAACTTGGAGACGCCCGCGGCGCGGTTCGTCCACGTGATCGGGACCACGGCGTAAGAGTAGCCCCGCACCAGCGCCTTCAGGGGCATCTCCACGGTCAGGTTGAAGTGCGGGGAGATCAGCGGTTGTATGCCGGCGATCACTTCCCGCCGGTAGCATTTGAACGCGTTGGTGATGTCGTTGAAATTCAGGCCAAAGAGAATGCGGATGAAGCCGTTGGCCATGCGGTTCAACAGTAGTTTGTGGCGCGGATAATCCACCACGCGGCCTCCGCGGATGAAGCGGGAGCCGAAGACGCAATCATAGCCTTCCTGCAATTTGTCGAAGTAACTGAGCAGGTCTTCGGGGCTGTCCGAACCATCGGCCATCACAATCGCCACCGCATCTCCGCTGACCTGCGCGAGGCCGAAGCGGATGGCCATTCCGAAACCGTGGCGGCCGGTGTTGGTGACGGGGACGATCTGCGGAATGCGCTGGCTGAAGGAGCGGAGAATCTCCGCGGTACCGTCAGTGCTGCCATCGTCCACCACGACGATTTCGAAATCGATGTGGCGGGAGTTCAGCACTTCGCTGAATCGTTCCAGTGTCGTGGTGATACAGCCTTCTTCATTGCGGGCGGGCATCACGATCGACAGCTTCATCAGGGACGGATCTCTCCACCCGAATGATATCAAGGCGGTTGGCGGGGGGTCAAAGAAGACCCCTGGCTCCAAGGGGATACTCCGGCGAATATGATCTGGCGCTCAACTCCACCGAGTCCGCCGCCCGCTGCCACTTCCTCCTGGCGCCTCGGTAACCCTTCGGCTACTTGATTTAAGCCGCTGAAACTCCGTACAGTGGAAGTTCACCCTATTCAATCGCCGGGCGTGTCACTGAATGGTCTGTCCCCACTGCCGTACTCCGAATCCGGAAGGCACTCACGTCTGCTTTAAGTGCAGCACGCCGATCGATTTGGATAACGCCACCATGCCCCTGATGTCCTCTGCGCTGAACGCGGAGACGGCCCCAACCCTGGGCATGGCCAACGAAGGCACCTCCTGGGCCTCGCCCTCCACGTGGCTCGAAGGCGCCCCTACCCCCGCACCGACTTCGCTCCAACCCGGCAGCCTGCTCGCCGACCGTTACGAAATTGTCAAACTTCTCGGCGAAGGGGGCATGGGCGCCGTCTATCGCGCCCACGATCGCGAACTCGATCGCGTGGTCGCCCTCAAAGTGATCCGCCCCGAACTCGCGCGCAACGCGCAGGTTCTGCAGCGCTTCAAGCAGGAACTCATCCTCGCGCGCCAGATCACGCACCGCAACATCATCCGCATCTTCGATCTGGGTCAGGCCGAGGGCACGCGCTTCATCACGATGGAGTTCATCGAGGGGCAGGATCTCTCCCACATCCTCGAACAGCGCGGCAAGCTGCCCGCGCCGGAAGCAGCCTCAATCATCGCCCAAGTCGCGCGCGGACTCGAAGCCGCCCATGCCGAAGGCGTGGTGCATCGCGATCTGAAGCCGCAGAACATCATGATGGACGGCGCGGGCAAGGCCAGCGTCATGGATTTCGGGATCGCCCGCTCCATGGACACGTCCAACATGACGCGCACCGGAGCCCTGCTCGGCACCCCCACCTACATGTCTCCCGAACAGGCTCAGGGGCAGAAGGTGGATGCGCGCAGCGATCTCTACACCCTCGGCATCATCTTTTACGAACTGCTCACCGGCAAGCCGCCGTTCGAGGCCGATAATCCCATGGCCACGCTGGTGCGGCGCATTCAGGAAAAGCCCGTACCGCCGGTGCAGGTCGAGCCCACCATTCCCAAGGCCATCAACGACATGGTGCTGAAGATGCTCGGCACCAAGCCCGACGATCGCTACCAGAGCGCGACGGAGATTCTGGCCGCGCTCGATGCCTACGAAACGCTGCGCGTGGGCCGCACCATGCTCGGCGCGCCCGCGCTGCCTCCGCCGCGCCAGGGCGTCCCGATGAAATATGTGGCCGCCGGGCTCACAGTCACGCTCGCGCTCGCCGCGTGGTCGCTGCTGCATCGCGGCAATGCGCCGGCAACTCCCGCAGCCAGCAAAACCGTCCGCCTGCTGGTAGCGGATTTTCAGAACTCCACCCACGATGCGGTCTTCGACGGCACGCTCGAGCCCACTTTCGCGCTCGCGCTCGGCGACGCCGCGTTCATCAACGCCTATTCCCGTGGCGATGCGCGTACCATTGCCGCCCAGCTGCTGCCCGGCGCCAAACAACTCGACGACAAACTGGCCCAACTTGTAGCCGCGCGCGAAGGCATCGACGTGGTGGTGAGTGGCGCGATTGAAACCGATGGCTCCGGCTACAAGATCCGGGCACGCGCGCTGGATACGGCGACCGGCAAGGTCCTGGTCGAGAAAACCACTTCGGCCGGCGGGAAGAAGGACGTGCTCACCGCCGCCGGCAAACTCGCCGTGCCGATCCGCAAAGCGCTCGGCGATACCACTCCGGAAGCGGTGCAGTTGCGCGCGGCGGAAACTTATAGCTCCAGTTCACTCGAAGCCTCGCAGGCATACGCCAAAGGCCAGGAATTGCAGTGGGACGGCAAGTTCGCCGACGCCATCAAGCCCTTCGAACAGGCGATTCAGGCCGACCCGGAAATGGGCCGCGCCTACACCGGCCTGGCCGTGATGTACAGCAACCTCGGCAATAACGCCGAGGCCGAGAAGTATTTCAAACTGGCCCTCGCCAAAACCGCCCGCATGACCGAGCGCGAACAATATCGCACGCGCGGCGCCTACTACCTGTTCATGCGCAACGATCAGAAGGCGCTCGACGAATTCACCAACCTGACGAAGCAGTTTCCCTCCGATGACGCGGGGCCCAACAATCTGGCTCTCGCCCTCTTCTATACCCACAACTTCGCGCGCGCGATCGAGCAGGGACAGCAGGCCGTAAAAATCAATCCCAAGAAATCGCTCTACCGCAGCAATGTGGCCCTGTACGAGATGTATGCCGGCCGGTTTGAAGACGCGATCCGGGACGCCGCAGAGGCCACCAAACTGAATCCCGCTTACGTTAAGCCCCACCTTGCCACCGCGCTCTCTCAGTTCGCGCTCGGCAAACTCCCGGAGTCCGCCGCGACGTATCAGAAACTGGCCACACTGAGTGCGCGCGGGGCGTCGCTTTCCGCCATCGGCCTCGCCGATATGGCGCTCTACCAGGGCCGCACCGCGGAAGCCGTGGCCTTGCTGGAAAAAGGCATCGCCGCGGATCTCGCGCTCTCGCCCCACTCCTCCGCCGGCGCGATCAAACTCAGCGCCCTCGCCGCCGCGCGCCGCGCCAGTAAAGCGCAGGCTATCGAAGCCGCGAACCGCGCACTGACCGTGATCAAGACCGGGGACGGAGCCTTCTCCGCCGCCACCGCCAGTTCCGCCTTCTCCGCCGCCAGCGTGCTGCTGGAAGCCGGCCAGGATACCAAAGCCCTCGCCATCGCCGCGGAAATGGGCAAGCGCCTGGAACCCGAATCGCGCGCCTACGCCAAACTGATCGAAGGCGAGGCCCAACTCTCCCGCAAGAAACCGCAGGCAGCGATCGATCTCATTCAGGAGGCGCAGAAACTCTCCGATACCTGGATTGGCCGCCTCTCCCTCGGCCGCGCCTATCTGGAAGCCGGCGCTTTCACCGAGGCCTCTTCCGAATTCGACGCCTGCGAAAAGCGCAAAGGCGAAGCCACCAGCGTCTTCCTCGACGATGTGCCCACGCTCCGCTACTTCCCCCAGATTTACTACTACCGCGGCCGCGCCCAGGAAGGCATGAAGAGCACCGCGGCCGGCGAATCCTACAAGGCCTTCCTGGCCCTGAAGGCCGGCGCCGATCCCGCGGACCCGATGATCGCCGATGCGCTCAAACGCGCTAAGGCCCTCGGCGTACCAGGACTCTAGCGGATGGACGCTACCGTACCGAAGCTGTAATATCGCAGTGTTATACTTCATTTCTAAGTGATTCCTGGCTTGAACCTGCTGCGAAACATGTCAATTCGGCAACGAACACTCCGGGCCGCTCTCTGGCTCGCCCTGAGTGCCGCCACGGCGCCACTGGTCTGCGCGAGCCCGATTCTAGACCCCAGCGCGCCCAACGCCTTTGTCATGTACGGGATCAGTTCCGTGCCGGATTTCACCGGCCAGTTTCCCACTGGTTACTTCCTGGAGGGCATGGCCATCAGCGGCGAGAACCTGCTGGTCTCTGTCGGCACCGCCGTCAATAGCCGCTACCAGACCATCTGGTCCATGCCCCTGATCCGCACTGCCGGGCACATCACGGCGTTCGGTTCCGCCAGCCTGTTCGCCAGTGTCGATACCGGCGGAACGCAGGGCAATCCCTTGAGCGGAGGCCTGGTCACCATCAACGGCGGCGTACTCTACTCAACCTCCACGTACAGTTACTTCGGACAGTTTCTGGGTTCGCCGACCAACACCGATACGCTCACGGACATTCAGGGCGTGGCCAATTCCGTGGGCGGCATGAACTATATCCCCACCGGACAGACGGGCGCCGGACAGATCAAGGTGAATTCCACCGTCAACGGTTCCTGGTACACGCTCAACCTGACGGGCAGCCCGGGCACCTACGTCTATCAGGGCAATACCGCTTACAACGTCAACGTCCCGGCGCTTTCCTTCGCGTACCTGATCCCGGATTCGACGTTCACTTCGCCCAGCGTGGCCATCGGCAACGGCACCAACATCGATGTCTACACTTTGGATAGCGCCGGCAACCCCTGCAATGGCGTCACCTGCGCACCCGTGGTCCACCTGGCGGATGCGGTGGATTCTCTGATCGGCTTTGGCATCGTGCGCGACCCGGTCACAGGCGACATTTTGTACAACACGCAGAGCAATCAGGTCTACGTTCTCAGCGACGATATCGGCGAGGTTCCCGAACCCTCCACCTTCGCGCTCGCGGCGGGCGGCATCGCCCTCTTCGTGATCCGCGCCCGCCGCCGCTGAACCGTCTCCATGTCGTCCGCCGAGATTTCCATCCGTGAGTTCCTGCCCGGCGACGAAGCCGCGTTCCGCGATCTGAATCTGGAGTGGATCGGCCGTTACTTTGCCGTTGAACCCAAGGATGCCGCGACGCTCTCGGATCCGCAACACAAAATCCTGGATCCGGGCGGCAGGATCTTCCTCGCTTTCCGCGGCTCCGAAGCCGTGGGCTGCTGCGCGCTGCTCGTCCTGGCGCCCGGCGAATTCGAAGTCGGCAAGATGGCCGTGACCGAAGCCGCACAGGGACTGGGAATCGGCCGCCTGGTGCTCGCCGCCACCATCGCCGCCGCCCGCGCTGCCCGCGCCACGCGGCTCTACCTTGAGACCAACCGCATCCTCACGCCCGCTATCCGGCTCTACGAATCGGCCGGCTTCCAACACGTCCCGCCCGAGCGCGTTGTGCCTTCGCCCTACGCCCGCGCCGATGTCTTCATGGAACTCGCCCTCTAAGCGCGCCTACCGGAAGTGTTCGATCATCATCAGGTCCATGCCCGCCGTCGCGCTCTTCCCGAACAGGATGTGCTTCCGGTCCGGGCTCACGCTGAACCCCGCTTCCAGCGGACCCTCCACCTTGCCGAGCACGCGGATGGCTCCCGTGGAGGACTCGTAAAACCGGATCGGGTGCAGGTTCTCCCCATCCGCCCCGTCCGATCCAGTAGAGGCCGTCCTCGACTACCGCGAAGTGCCCGCCCGCTACGTCATCCACCACCTGCCGTTCCGCGCCGCCGCCCGTCGCCCGCTCAAAAATCGCCCGGCCCCGTTGGTAGTAGAGCTTTTTCCCATCCGTCGATTCCAGGCACACGCCGGCGCCCGTATCGGTAATCTGCTGTGCCGCACCACCGCCCACCGGAACCCGCCAGACCTCGTTCCTCCCCGTACGGTCGGAATAGAAATAAACCGATTTGCCATCGTGAGCCCACGAGGGCACCGCATCGCTCGCTCCTCCCCTGCTCAACCGCCTCGGTCGCCCGCCCGCAGCCTCCACGACATAAACCTGCGATTCGCCTTCCACGTTCAGCGAATCGAACGCGATCAGGCGCCCGTCCGGCGACCACCGCGGCGAGCCCTGCCCCCGCCCCACATCTTTCGTCAGTTGCACCGGCTGTGACCCGTCCGCGTTCGCCAGC
>CAIRBY010000262.1 GCA_903876865.1 uncultured Acidobacteriia bacterium | reverse complement strand
TGCAGGCGCGGGCGCGGCAATTGGGGTCGCTGGTGGCGCGGGTGCAGGCGGGGACGGTGGGGCTGAGCGGGTTCCGCAAGCAACTGGATACGTTCTACGGGAGCTACGTGGCGGAGTTGCAGGACCGCGGGTTCCCGGTGTGGCATCCGTTGCCGTTGCAGTTTCCCGATGACGGGGAGGGCGCGCGGCACGCCGATGAATTCATGCTGGGCGACGAGATGCTGATCGCGCCGATTTACGAGCCGGGCGAGACGCGGAGCGTGTACCTGCCGCGCGGGGTGTGGACGAATCTGGAGACGAACGCGGCGACGAAGGGTCCGGCGACGATCACGGTGACGACGCCCTCGCTGCCGGTGTTCGCGCGCAACGGGGCGATTGTGCCGCTGGACGCGGCGACGGGAATGGGGCTGCATTATTTCCCCAATAACGGCGGCGAGTTTTTCCTGCTGGAAGGCGATCTGGCGGTGTACTCGCAGGCGCATGCGGCACCGGCACTGGACATGGTGCGGCTGGAGATCGAATCGAAGAAGGATCGCGATTACCAGTGGGTGGTGCATCACGTGGAGAAGCCCAAGAGCGTGGAGTTCGATGAGAAGCAGTACCGCGAGGTGGCGGAGGTGGCGGCGTTGAAGGATCGGACCTGGTATTACGACGCGGCGCTGAAGAATCTGCACGTGCGGGTGAAGGTGAAGGCGGGCGAGGACTGCATCATCAATTTGAATTTCGAGTAGGGATGGAGCGGGAGCGTTAGAGATGCCGTTTTCACGGGCATTCGCGGCGGTGGGGCGGGCGCGGGTGCAGATTTTGTGGGTGGCGATCACCTATGGCGCGAGCGTCACGGCTGGAGTTGTGATGGCGCACCAGGGCATCGGCGTGGCGGTGCGGCAACGCGATGAACTGGTCGCGAAGGCGTCACAGGGGAAGACGCTGGTGGCGCTCGATCACGGTTTCCCGGTACGTGCGGCGGCGTACGATTTCGCGGGGAATCTGCTGCTGGGCGCGGTGCCTTCGACATTCATGGGGCTGGCCGTAGTGACGCCGTTTCCGGTGGCGGCGTACCGGGGATGGGTGGGTGGCATCGTTTCGGTGGACCGGCGGCACCGGAGCCGGTTCCGGACGTGGCGGGAGGGGAGCTACTATCTGGGGGTGCTGTTGCTGCAACTGATTCCGTATACGCTGGCGGGCGGGGCGGGCGTGCGGTTGGGACTGGCGTACGTGTTTCCGAGGAGCAGGTACGGCTATGCGGGAGCGCGGCGGCTAGGGTTTCCGCTGGAAGCGGTGCGCGATGTGGGGTGGATTTACACGCTGGTGGCGCCGTTGTTTCTGGTCGCGTCGCTGGTGGAGTTTCTGGCGCGGTGAAATGGATTGTCACGCGATGGGGGTCGGGTGCATCTATGGTGAGGAGGAAGTATTTTCGCTCGCGGCTCTGATTATTTATGCCTGATTGGGTAGTGGTGATTCTGATTCCGGTGGCGTACCTGGCGCTGATGAAGTGGGTACTGCCGAAGTTTGGGGTTCCGACTTGAATGTCGGCATCCTGCGGACCCGAGTCTCGGGTTCAAGAGAAGAAGGCAGAAGACCCGGTGAAGTGAGACAGACCACGGAAAACTGTGGTCTGTCTCAGGGGTTGTTTATTGTTCGAGGGCGGCGACGCCGGGGAGTTTGATGCCGGCGAGGAATTCGAGGGAAGCGCCGCCTCCGGTGGAGACGTGGGAGATCTTGGCGGTGACTCCCGCTGCCTTGATGGCTTTTTCGGAATCGCCGCCGCCGACCACGCTGGTGGCGCCGGAGTTGGCGACGGCAATGGCGAGGGCGACGGTGCCGGTATCGAAGGGCGGCTTCTCGAAGATGCCCATGGGTCCATTCCAGATCACGGTCTTGGCGCCGGCCACTACATCACTGAAGAGTTTGATGGTCTTGGGGCCGATATCGACGGCGATCTTGCCTTCCGGGATGAGGTCCACGGCTTCGTTGGCTGCACCGGCGGCGATTTCCGAAACGACGATGTGATCGACGGGGAGGAGGAGTTTGTCGCCGAGGGAGGCGAGCAGGCTCTTGGCGAGTTCGATTTTATCCTCTTCGACGAGCGACTTGCCGGTGGGGAGTCCCTGCGCACGGAGGAAGGTGTAGGCCATGGCGCCGCCGATGACGAGGCGATCGACGACCTTGCCGAGGTTCTGGATGACTTCGATTTTGTCGGAGACTTTGGCTCCACCGAGGATGGCGACGCAGGGGCGCGGCGGGTTGGTGGTGGCCATGCCGAGGTACTTCAATTCCTGCTCCATGAGGAGTCCGGCGGCAGCTTTGGCGCAATATTTGATCATGCCTTCGGTGGAGGCATGGGCGCGGTGGGCGGAGCCGAAGGCGTCGTTGACATAGAGATCGCAGAGGGCGGCGAGTTGCTGGGCGAAGGCGGGATCGTTTTTCTCTTCCTCGGGGTGGAAGCGGAGGTTTTCGAGGAGGAGGATTTCGCCGGGGGCGGGCTTCATGGCTTCGACTTCGGGGCCGACGCAATCTGGCGCCATTTTGACGGGGCGCTGGAGAAGCTGCTCGAGGCGGACGGCCACGGGCTTCAGGCTCATGTCGGCATTGGGCTTGCCTTTGGGGCGGCCGAGGTGGGAGGCGAGGATCAGGCCGGCTCCCTGTTCGAGGGCGTATTGAATGGTGGGGAGCGACGCCTTAATGCGCTTGTCGCTGGTAATCTCCATTTCGCCCTGCTCGTTCTTTTGCAGCGGGACGTTGAAATCCACACGGATGAAGACGCGCTTGCCTTTCAGGTCAAGGTCACGAATCGATAAATAGGACATATCAGGCCTCAAGTGTAAGTTTACATATGAGGTTAACATGATGCGCGGAATTGGAATCCGGAGCGCTGGGCGGTGGGGTGAGGGAGATGTAACCAATTCTGAAGATTAACGTCTATTCATCATTCTTACAAATGTGAGGCGGAGCGAGTATGGCGACTGCGGCATTTCGGGACGCGGACCGGCAGCAGGTGAGCATGCTGGCCGGGATGGAGAAGAAGTCGTTGATCTGGCTGGCTCAGCGCATGCCGGCGCGGGTGAATTCGGACCATCTGACCATGCTGGGATTTGTGGCGATGTTGGGGGCGGGGCTCTGCTATTGGGCCGCGAGATGGGAGCGGCTGGCGCTGCTCGGGGTGATTGCGGCGCTGGTAGTGAACTGGTTCGGGGATAGCCTGGACGGGACGCTGGCGCGGGTGCGGAGCCGGCTGCGTCCGCGGTACGGGTTCTATGTGGATCATATTACGGACGCGATCGGGACCTTCTTCCTGTTGGGCGGCATCGGGCTGAGCGGGTATATGAGTCCGCTGATCGCGATGGGGCTACTGGTCGCATATTTCATGCTCTCGATCGAGGTGTACCTGACCACGTATACGATCGGGACGTTTCATCTTTCGTTCTGGAGCTTCGGACCGACGGAGTTGCGGGTGTTGTTGTGCATCGGGAACGTGGCGCTGTTCTGGTATCCGGTGGTAACGGTGCTGGGGAGGCGGTGTCTGCTGTTCGATGTCGGCGGTGCGTGCGGGATTGCGGGCATGGGGCTGATGCTGGTGTGGTCGGCGGTGCGGCACACGCGGCAATTATACGAGGCGGAGAGACTGCCGTGACGGTGCCGGCGGTGGAGCCAGGAGTGCTGCCAGCGTGGGTACCGGCGAGAGTGGTGCGGTGGCTGAAGTTCAATGCGGTCGGCGGGATGGGCATCGTGGTACAGATGGGCGTCTTCGCGTTACTGTTCACGGGTTTGGGGTTGAACTATCTGGCGGCGACGGCGATAGCGGTGGAGGCTGCGGTGCTGCACAACTTCGCGTGGCACGAGCGGTACACGTGGAGGGACCGGGCGAATGGTACGCGGCGGGAGAGATGGGGGAGGCTGGGGCGGTTTCACGTCGGCAACGGTCTGATCTCGATCGCGGGGAATGTGGCGCTCATGCGGCTGCTGGCGGGGCATTGGGGGCTGAACCACTACCTGGCGAGCGGCGTGGCGATTTCGCTGTGTTCCGTACTGAATTTCGCGGCGGGGGAATGGTACGTATTTCGGGATTGAATTTTGCGATTTTGGGGTAGACTTTATTTGGAGCGTTCCTGCGAAGCAGGTGCCGGCCTTCCTATTTTGATCCAACATCTCAAAATAGGGAGTCCGACTCGATTCGGCGCTGGTGAGCAAGCTCCTGGCGGTTCGCCGCAAGGGAGAAGCCTAAAGGCGCTCGGGGGGCACCCACCTCGTTTTCTATAAACGTGGGTCAATGCCGGGGGTCGGTACGGCCGAGTGGTGCGCTCCACGTTTCCCACCGTGCTCGGTCCGCACTTACTAACTAAGGTAAAGGGGTGTAGTTAGCAGGCCACTTACCGAAGTTAACAGCGATTGCTAACTCACTGGCAAATGGGTACTAAACGTTCTATATTTCACTTGAACCGGTACTGGCAATCGGGTGTAATGAAACCGGAGGTTAACATGCACCAGTTGCTGCGCAAGCTGTGGCGGGAAGAAGATGGACAGGATCTGATCGAGTATTCCCTGCTGATCACGTTCATTGCAATTGCTACCGCGGCCGTAGTTGGAAGCGGGGCGAATTCCATCGTCGGTATCTGGAAAACCGGCAATTCTCAGATTCAGGCCGCGAACACAGCGACGCATTAAGTAGGCCGCGAAACGGGGAGAACCCCGGACCGGAAACCACCCTCCGACTGCATTGAAGAACACCGCCAGGCGCAATCGCCTCAGGCGGTGTTTTTGCGTTTGGGGAAAGCGTTTAGAGGACGTCGGCGAAGCCGCGTTTCATGTAGCGGAAGAAGAGGCCGCCGATGCAGAATGAAGCGGCGCCAAAGGCGAGGGCGACCGCGAGATCGGCCAGGCTGGGCATGGCGGAGTGGAGGAGAATGGCGCGGTAGGAGCGCACCACGTAGTAGAGAGGGTTGGCATAGAGCAGGAACTGGACGCGGCGGAAGCGGGTCTCATCGACGAGGATGGGGGTGGCCCAGAACCAGAAGGTGAGGATGACACTGAGCACCTGGGCGGTGTCTCGCAGGAAGACGTGGAGGCTGGCCACGATCCAAGCGACGCCCACGGAGAAGAGGCCGACGGCTAGGGTGTAGAGGGGCAGGAGAAGGAGGAAGAGGCTGATCTGGTGGTCCCACGCGCCGGCGGCGGCAATCATCAGGAGCAAAGCCAGAAAGTGACCGATGAGGGTAGAGAGGAAGACGGAGACCGGAATGATCTCCGAGGGAAAGACGGTTTTCGTGATGAGGTTCGCCTGCTCAAGAATGCTTGGTGCGGCGCGCTGCACGGTTTCACTGAAGAGTAGCCAAGGGAGCATCCCGGCGAAGACGAAAAGGGAGAAGTGCTTTTCGCCGGCGGGCGGTTTGGCCTGGAGGAGGAACTGGAAAACGAAGACCCAACTGAGGAGGAGAACGAGGGGGTTGATGAGGGCCCAGATCCAGCCTACGGCGGAACCGACGAAGCGTTGCTCGAAATCCCGGCGCACGAGTTGGAACAGCAGGCTGCGCCGTTCCACCAGATTCCGCAGAAAAAGAGTTCCAGGGATTCGCCGGGGCACGATTAACACCAATAATATCAATAATTTCAAGCACTTGCAAGAAGTACTGGGGGGTTGACAGAGAGGTACTAATCCTGTTACAGTTTGGACTTCGCCAACGTAGTTTGTAACGAATAGCCCCACCGGGCCCCCGGGGAAGCAGCTTTTCCCCGAATCCAAAAGGGAGTCCGGCCGGAGAGACTATGAAGCAAGAATACTTTGTAGTGGTACTAGCCCACTCGCTGCGCGGAAGATTGCGCCGGGTGCACGTTCCTCATACGGCTGTATACGCAGTACTCGCTTTTGCTCTCTTAGGATGTTTTTCCGCGGTTGGATTCATT
>CAIRBY010000261.1 GCA_903876865.1 uncultured Acidobacteriia bacterium | reverse complement strand
CAGACCATGGTCATCCGCCAGAATTACGGGCAGGAACCGGCCACGGCCAATAGTCCAGAGATGAAATAGCCGGCTCGAACACTCCACGCCATTCCGTGCCGCGCCCCTCGCGCAAGTTGTAACGTTGCAGTTTTTTGCATAGTCTATACAAATACGTAACAACTCCAGTCAGGGGCTCCGCTTACCATGGATGACGTGCCATCGATCCAAACGCAGGAAACGGAAAGCACCACCCGCCGCAATTTTCATATCGGCGCGATCTATGCCCTGATGGGCGCGATCTCTACCGCGCTGGGAATTCCCGCCATCATTTATCTGTTGTTTCCTCCCAAAGCCAAGAAGGTTTCGGAGTGGATCGAACTGGGCGACATCACCCGGATGACTCCGAACTCACCCGTCGAGATGACCTTTCGCCGCAACCGCGTGGACGGCTGGAAAGTGATCAGCGAGAAGAGCACGGCGTGGGTGGTGAAATCGGCCGACAATCAGGTGACCGCGTTCGGCCCGCAGTGTACCCATCTGGGCTGCGCTTACCACTTTGAAGAGGGCAAGAATCAGTTTCTGTGCCCCTGCCATACGTCGCTCTTCGGACTGGACGGCAAGGTGCTTGCCGGACCCGCTCCGCGACCGCTGGACCGGTACGAGACGAAACTGAACGGCACCAAACTGCTGGTGGGGAAACTGAAGTCCGCTTCGGAGCAGAAGTCATGAAGCGGCACCTGCGGAGCGCCAACGAGTGGATCGAACATCGCACCGGCATACAGACGCTGGTGCGCCAGTTCCTCTACGAAGAGATTCCGGCCTCGAGCGGCTGGCATCAGGTCTTCGGCAGCGTGGCCATGTTCCTCTTCATGGTGCAGGCCTTCACCGGCATCCTGCTGGCCTTCAACTACGCGCCCACGCCGGGCGACGCTTATAACAGCCTGCGCTACATTCTGACGGAGATCACGGGCGGGCGCCTGATCCGCGGACTGCATCACTGGGGCGCGAGCATGATCATCGTGGTGGTGGTGCTGCACATGGTGCAGGTCTTCCTTTACGGCGCGTACAAGAAACCGCGCGAAGGCACCTGGATGGCGGGCGTGGTGCTGTTACTGATCACGCTGGCCTACGGGCTGACGGGTTATCTTCTGCCCTGGGACAACCGGGCGTATTGGGGTACGGTGGTGGCCACGCAGATCGCGGGACAGGCTCCGGTGCTGGGTCCGTATCTCTCTCGACTGCTGGGCGGGGAAGGTGCGATCGGCGTGGTGACGTTCGCGCGGTTCTATGGCCTGCACGTGCTGCTGCTGCCGCCGGCTACCATCCTGATGGTGGTGCTGCATGTCTTCCTGGTCCGCAAGCATGGTGTGGCTCCGGCGCCGGGCGACGAAGTGAAACCCAGGAAGAAGTTCTATCCCGAGCAGGTCTTCAAAGATACGGTGGCGATCTTCATTGCGTTCGCGGTGCTGTTCACGCTGGCTGTGATTGCGCGCGTGCCGCTGGAGCAACTGGCCGATCCCACGGATACCTCCTACATTCCGCGGCCTGAGTG
>CAIRBY010000260.1 GCA_903876865.1 uncultured Acidobacteriia bacterium | reverse complement strand
CGTGGCGCTGCGTTCCTGACGGGTGGAGGCGATCATGGTCGCGACCGCACCGGGAGTGGAGCCGTTGCGCTTCTGCGGCGCCAGGCTGCCCGTCATCTTCTTCTGGTTCCCCAGGTAGGCCACAGCGCTCTGAAACGCCTTGCCATTGGGCACGCCCTGATACCACTTCAACAGAGTCGATTCGGGAATCGCTTGCAACTGCCGCACCATATCCTGGTTCTTGGCCACGCCCATGGTGATGGCAAAGTCGATCATCGCCTGGCGAAATTCGGGGATGGAAATGTCGGTGTTTTCCTGAGCCAGTCCGGAGCCCACCGCGAGCAGTCCGGAGATGATCAGGAAGAGTAGTTTCTTCATTCTCGGTTCCTCGTGATTCCGGCCTACTGAGCGACCACAATAAATGCCCGGCGGTAGCTGGCATACGCCAACTTATACTGGCCGGTGTTGTAGTAGTTGTCTCCCTGCGCCAGCGCGGCTAAGGCCGAGGGGTAAATGACCGGTGAAACCAGCGGCTGCATCCGCACAATCGAATCCTTCACAATGGCGCGTACCGATTCCAGGTATCCGCCGAGGCTCGCGGGCAATTCGAACATGGCCAAGGGCGCTGAGAGATTTTGCAGGTTCATTTCCACCAGGAAGCGCAACTTCTGGTTGTAGATGGCGACCGAATTCAGGTACGCCGCATTGCCTTCGGCGCCGGCCACGAACTCACCCTGTACGTCGCAATCCGCCAGGAAGCCTTCGAAGGCGGAGTTGAAGGCGCCGATGATCAGGGCGACCAGGTAGCAGATCTCCTTCGCCGGAACCGTGGCGCCCTCGCCCAGGATCTCGACGAAGATGTCCGGTACGATTTCGCAGATGGCGTCCGCCGCATCCTTAGCGGAATGGAAGGAGCTGACCGCCGTGGTCATGGCGGAGAGATAGTCCGGCGTGCAGATGGCCGAAGAGAGTTCCGCCGAGGTCAGATTTCCAGGCGGAATGGAGCCGATCAAGGCATTCCAACTGGGCATGCCGGAGTTCGGATACGGCGGAGTCGCCATGCCGATGGGTGGCACGGGCGGATCGCCGATACCCGGCAAGAGGTGGGGAGTTGCCGCATCGATCTGGAAGGCGGGGGATTTGGTCTGTACGCGCGACGCCATCACCGGAGCCGAAGGAGCGCCAGGCGATCTACGCCGCAAGCCGCCGGTCTGGCTGAGGGTCTTGATGTACCGTGCCGCTTCCTGGAAGCGCTTCGGATCGTGCACGCCCTTGTAGATTTGCGCCAGCTGCGAATCCGACATGACGGGCAGGATCTTGGCATAGTCCGCCTGCGCCCGGGGATTCAACGCCCCCAGCATGTCGATCAGACACTGGCGGAATTCGGGCAGCGAAATGTCGTTCTCGTTTTGCGCCATGCAAAATGGCGCCAGCATCAAACCTACCAGCATCACCGAAAGAATTTTCTTCATAAGTTCCCCGCCTTTTCCGGCTTCCTCTTGTAGAGGAGTCTTACTTACCCAGTTACACAAACAGCCAGCACACCGGTTCCCGGCACACCAGCACCCAGTTACAATTACCTAGCTCACACCCGAAGTATCAGAGGCCCCATTGTTGCCGGTGTTCGCATCCCCGCCCCCCGAGACCGCAACGGAGTTCGTGACCGACGAAGCGGCGCCAGCGCCGATCGTCACCGTCAGGCGAATCGTCGGGTAGCTTGCTCCCGAGGGCAGCGCGTCCGTGCGCACACAGGTCTGGCTCCACGAAGCGCAGAGCCAACCGGTGCCGCTCATCGCCGTGGCGGTAAAGCCAGCCGGCAGCGTATCGGTCACCGTCACTTTGCCCGCGGTCGCGACGGAACCGTTGTTCGTCACGGTGATTTCATAGACCGCGTTCGTCTGTCCGTGAGTCAACGTGCCGGCATGGTTCACCGCGATCACGAGGTCCGAGCCGCTGCCGATCAGCGTTGGGTCCGTGAACGCGTTGTTCGAAGCGTCGATATCGTCCGCCCTCGACACCGTCACATTCGAAAACAGCGTACCGGACGCGCCTGCGCTCACGTTCACCGTAACCACAATCGCCGGATAGGTTCCGCCCGGAGCGAGCGAATCGCTGCGGGTGCAAAACCATCCCCCCCCGCCCATGCCGCATGACCAGCCCGCGCCGCTGACGCCCGTCAACGTCAACGCCGCCACCATAACCGCGGACACCGCCACCTGTCCGGTCGCCGCGGCCATCCCCGCATTGTGCACGCGGACGGTGTACTTCGCGCCCGTCTGCCCTGGGTAAAAGCTGGCAGTGTGCGACATCTTCACTGTCATATCCGACACCGCAGGCAGAGTGGAGAAGAATTTGCCGACGTTGTTGCCGTTGTTGTAGGCTGGCTCGCTGCCGCCGCTCACCGTCGCATCCACTTCCAGGCTCGAAGGAGCGTTGGCGTTCACGTCCACGGTCAGGAGAATCTCGTCGGCGTAAGGCTGGCCGGTGGCGAGAACGTCGTTGCGCGTACACGTTAGCGTGCCCAGGTTACAGGCCCAGTTGGTGCCGGATAACGAGGCGGCAGACAAGCCGTAGGGCACGGTGAACACCACCTTAACCTGCCCGGAGGAGGGTCCGTCGCCCTGGTTTTGGATTTCCCAATAATAGACTGCGCCGGTATCGCCGCGGTGCAGAGTAACCGAGTGGTTTGGATCGAACGCCGCGACCAGATCGGGCGCAGGCGCCAGGCCAAAAATCCACGCGGCGCCCAGACGTCCCGTACCCGCCACAAAATGATCATTGGGCCCACCCACGGCGACGACATGCGCATTGCCGGAGACGCCGACCGAAGCACCTTGAAAAGACGCACCAATATTTGTGGCACCGACCAGCTTGCTTCCCACCTGCGTCCACGGGGGCGCCGGCGCCGGACTGGAATTGCGGGTGAACTCCCACACCGCGCCCACAGAGCCGTTATCGTAAGGGCCGCCTACGAAAATCGAGTTGCCATCGGTGGTAATCCCCACCGACATGCCTTGGCCAGCAGCCCCGCCTGCAACTCCAGTGCCCACCACTACAGCCGGAGTCTGCACCGTCAATTGTGCGTTGGCTGGAGGGGTCGGGACGGGATTGGCAGGGGTGATGGGATAGACGTAGGTTGCGCCAGCGTCGGAAGGAATCAGGTTGGCATGAGGCGCACCCACCACCGCCGTGAGACCGTTGCCGGAAATCGCTACCGATAAGCCGAGAGTCGAGCCGGCGGGGCCGGAGATTTTATTCCCCTGCTGCGTCCAGACATTGATTCGGGGATCGCTGACGATTACGGCGTGGATAGTGCCGCACTGCGATGTGCAGGAGAATGTCGGCCCCGGACGCTTGAAGAACCAAACTGCTCCCGCAAACGAATTGTCACGATACCCGCCGGCGACGATCGTATCGCCATCCGGGGTGATCGCGACAGCCGACCCACAACCG
>CAIRBY010000259.1 GCA_903876865.1 uncultured Acidobacteriia bacterium | reverse complement strand
GTGTACGCGATGGTGGAAGCGGAGAAGGGCGGCCTGTTCCGCTCCGATGACGGCGGCGACAAATGGGAGTTGATCAATGACGATCAGCGCTACCGCCAGCGCGCCTGGTACTTCAGCCACATCTTCGCGGATCCGAAGAATGCCGATGCCGTCTACGTTCTGAACACCGGCATGTTCCGTTCCGGAGATGCGGGCAAATCTTTCACGCTGCTGCCCGCTCCGCACGGCGACCATCACGGGTTGTGGATCGATCCGTCGGACCCGCGGCGCATGATCAATGGCGATGACGGCGGTGCGACCGTCTCGGTGGACGGCGGGCAGACGTGGAGCACGCAGTATAACCAGCCCACGGCGCAGTTCTACCATGTGACCGCGGATGACCGGTTTCCCTATTACCTCTATGGTGCACAGCAGGACAACACTCCGGTGGCCACCGCGAGTTGGAGCGACGCCGGCGTAATCACGATGCGCAACTGGTATGAGACGGCGGGCAGTGAGAGCGCGTATATGGCGGTGGATCCCCGCAACAACGACGTGGTCTTCACCACCGGCCAATCGGCGGTGACGAAATTCGACAAACGCAGCGAGCAGGGGCTGGACGTCTCGCCCATGCCCATCGACACCAGTGGCCACGGCGCCGGCGATTTCCCGCACCGCTTCCAATGGACCGAGCCGATTTTCTTCTCACCGCACGATCCGGGCGTGCTTTATACGGCGGGCGAGGTGGTGTTCAAAACCACCGATCAAGGGAAAAGGTGGGAGGTCATCAGCCCGGACCTGACGCGCAACGATAAGGAAAAGCAGAAGGCGTCCGGCGGGCCGATTACGAAGGACAACACGGCGGTCGAATACTACGACACGATTTTCGCGCTGGCGGAATCGCCGCTGGAGAAGGGCCTTCTGTGGGCGGGCAGCGACGATGGTCTGATTCACGTCACGCGCAATGGCGGGAAGACCTGGTCCAAGGTGACGCCGAAGGATCTGCCGGAGTGGAGCCTGATCAGTGTCATCGAAGCGTCGCCGCATGACGCGGCCACAGCGTACGTCGCGGTGGACCGTCACCGACTGGACGACTTCAAGCCGTATATTCTGAAGACTACCGACTACGGCAAGACTTGGAACTCGATCGCGAGTGGAATTCCGGAGGGCGCGTACGTGCGTGCGGTTCGCGAGGACCCGAAGCGCAAAGGCCTGTTGTATGCGGGTACTGAGAAGGGTATCTGGGTTTCGTTCGACGCGGGTGCACAATGGCAGACGCTGCAACTCAACCTGCCGGTGGTTCCGGTACATGACCTGATGATCAAGAATGACGACCTGTTGGTGGCGACTCACGAGCGCGCGTTCTGGATCCTGGACGATGTGGGGCTGCTGCGCCAATGGACCCCGCAGACGGCGGCATCGGACGCATTTCTGTTCACGCCCCGAACTACGACGCGGGTCCGCTTTCCGGACCAAGTCAATAAGCGCCAGCCCGTGGGTGAGAATCCTGCGGCCGGGGCGCTGCTTACTTACTCCCTCAAGGCCGCGAACAGGGGCGAGGTAAAGCTCGAGATTCTGGATGCCGCCGATGTGGTGGTGAAGAGCTTCTCCAGTGTCAAGAAGGTCGAGGTGGAAGGGCCGGCGGAATGGCCCGATGTGCAAAAGGCCAACGAGACTCTGACCGCGGATGCGGGGTTGAACCGGATCGCGTGGAGCCTGCACTATACAGACCCGGTGACCATTCCGGGTTCGTTCTACCAGACGGATCTGGCGCCCAAGGGTCCGTATGCGATGCCGGGAATGTACAAGGTGCGGCTGACGGTGGAGGGCAAGAGCCAGACGGTGCCGCTGCAGTTGAAGCCGGATCCGCGCAGCACTGCGTCCGCCGATGATCTGCGCAAGCAGTTCGAATTGGAGCAGCGGATTGCCAGCAGTTTGACGATCGCGCACAAATCTGTGAATCAATTGCGCAGCCTGCGCGCGCAGGTAGAGGCGATGAACAAGAGGTATACCGGCGTAGCGGTGTGGGAGCCGGTAAAGCCGCTTGCCGAGGAGTTGCTGAAGAAGTTGGCCGCGGTGGAAGAGAACCTGGTGCAGACGAAGGTCAAGAGCACGGAGGGCGTGCTCAACTTCCCGACCATGCCGGACGAGCAACTGATCAGTCTGAGTTGGCTGGTGGATGCAGGGGACGCCGCGCCAACCCACGGGCAAGTCGAAATATTCGACCTGGTCAGCAGGAAGATCGAGGAGCAATTGTCCAAGTGGGACGGCATCATCAGCGTGGATTTGCTCAATCTGAACCGGATGGCGGAGAAGCAAAAGCTTCCTTTGGTGGATACGCGCGGGGGACAGTAAGGAGAAAGGGTGCTGTCCCGCTCCAGGCAGCCCGCCGCCCCGGGGATTGCGGTGTACAATCATCAAACTATGCCGCTGACTTCCGGTACTTGCCTGGGCCCCTACGGAATCGTCGCGCCGCCCGGAGCAGGCGGGGTGGGGGAAGTGTATCGAATGCGCGATCTGCGGCTGAACGATGGCGAGCCGTTGCGCGGCGGGAAGTTGGGGCTGCAAGAGACGATCGATTTCACGGTGCAGATCGTGAGCGGTTTAGAGGCGGCGCATGATGCGGGGATCGTAGGTCGCGATCTGGAGCCGGACAATATTGTGTTGACGAAGGACGGGCGTCCCAAGATTCTGGATTTCGGGCTGGCGAACGTGATGGGTGGGAAGAGCAGTGCCCGAGCTTCGCTCGGGTTGGCAGGCGGAAGCGCCTGCCCTACCAATGCGGATGAAACGAGTACGGTGCGGACCGAAGCTGGAGGGGTGATGGGCACGGCCGGTTACAGCAGCCTGGAGCAGGTGCGCGGGGCGGCGACGAAGCATCGCAGCGACATCTTCAGCATGGGCGTGATCTTATACGAATTGCTCGCCGGCACGCGCGCGTTTCAAGCCGGGAGGTCGGTGGAGACGATGACCGCGATCCTGAAAGAGCGTTGGCGACAGATCGTGGCGAATTGTCTGGAGAAGGACACGAACGAGTGCTTTCCATCGGCGCGTGACCTACGGTTCGCATTTACATCGCTGATCTGGAGCGGGGGCAGGCGGTGGCTATGCCTATAGGTGCGCGGGGCTGGGCGCGGCGCGTGGTGGTGGCGCTGGCAGTGGCTGTGACTCTGGTGATGGTGGCGGTGGTGTATTGGAGCGCCCCGTCTCCACAGTGGACGGGCGTTCCGCTGGGCGGATTGGAGCGATCGATGGGGGCTCGTTCTTCGCCGGTTGGGCACTGGCTCGCACTGGCAGGTGTGGTGGGGGAGGTCTGGCAGGTCGCGGTAATGAAGCCGGAATCCGGCAACCTGACGGTGCTCACGCACGCGATCGACAAGGGCAATGTGAATTCGCTCTGCTGGTCTATGGATGGCACGAAAATTTACTATGACCGGGTGACCGACGTTCCACGAGGGATCTACAGCGTGCCGGTGCTGGGCGGCGAGGAGCATTTGGTGGTGGAAGATGCGAGTGGGCCGGAAGCGCTGCCGGATGGGAGCCTGCTGGTGGCCAGGCTGAATGCTACGCGGCAACTGCAATTGACCCGCTATTGGCCGGAGACGGGGCATTGGAAGACATACCCGCTGACCGTGAGCGCAATCAGCAACGGCGTGGCGAGGAGTTTTCCGGACGGGCTAGAGGCGGTGGCGTTCGGCACGGCGACCGGACCCGCAGCCGCAGCCGGTGTTCGTCTGTACGCAATTGACCTGGAGAGCGGCAAGCTGCGCCGCCTGTACACCGGAGGAAACGAGGACCCGAACAATTCCGCGGTGGCCGTCGCCCGCGACGGGAAGAGCGTGCTGGCGGCCGTCATCGATGGGAATCAGCCGCGCGTGATCGGGGTTCCCCGCATCGGGCACAGTTCGACCCGCAAGCTTGGGAGTTTGACCAATACAGTCTTCAGTCTCGACGTGGGCGTGGAGGGCAGCATCTATCTGGATCAGATCGAGCGGCACTTGGACGTGTTGCGTTTCTCCGCCGGAGGGGGACACGCGGAGAAGATCGCGACACTGCTGCCGTACCAGGCGCCGGGAAAGCCCTGGCTGGCAAACGAGAGCTTCGCGGTTTTGCCAGACGGGCGCGCGGTGATTCCGCAGGGCGCGGGCGGCGGGTTGCGGCTGACGGCGGTGGAGGCGGGCAAGCCTCCGGTTGCGCTGGTGGCAACGGCGGAAGAGACGTCGGCGCCGGTCACCGCGGCGGGGTCCGGCGAAATTGCGTTTCTGATCGGCAAGGAGCCGCGACGCACGATCGCGACGGCGAGTGTCTCCAATGGACGAATCACGAAGCGGATTCCGTTCGACCGGGGGCCGATCACCGCACTGACGGCATCGCCCGATGGCAAGACGCTGTATTGCGCCGCGGGCGGCATGGTGTGGGCGATTGCGGTGGCGGGCGGTGAAGCGCGCAAGTTGCGCCCCGGCGACTATCTGGCGATGGATCCGGCGGGGAAGTATCTGCTGGTGCAGGTTTCGGAGAATCCGATCATCCGCCTGATTCAGGTGCCGCTGGATGGGGGCGCGGAACGGGAAGTGCCGCACACGGCCATGCTAAGGCCCGCATTCATGATTACGCCGAACGCGATCTCGCAGGACGGGCGGGTACTGATTCCGATGGGCGCATCAACGTGGAATTGGCCTGCGGGCATCATGGATCTTCGAACGGGAGAGGTCACGCAGATTCCGGTGGATTACAAGACGGAGTTTCACGCGCTCAGCTGGACGCCCGACGGCAAGGTGATTGCGATGGGCCTGGACTTGCGCGCGAAGCTATGGAAGTTCCGCGCCGATCAGTAGTCCCGCGCGTCAGGGTTGCCTGACTAGTTCGACGCGTCGGTTGTGGGCGCGGCCGGCCTCGGTTTCGTTGCTGGTAACGGGGGCGAAGGGACCGGCGCCGTGGGGGAAGAGGCGTTTGGGATCGATGCCTTTCTGCGTGAGGGCTTTCGTGACGGACGCGGCGCGGGCGGCGGAGAGGGCGAGATTGGCTTCGACGGCGCCGGTGTTATCGGTATGGCCCACGACCCACACTTTCATGGCGGCGTTGGTCTGGAGGAGTTTGACGACTTCGGCGAGTGCCGGTTCGGATTCGGGTTTGAGTTCGGATTTGGCGGTATCGAAGAAGATGCCCGGGACTTCGACATGGCCGTTGGCCTGGATGCCGGTTTGGAATTCGGCAGCGCTGGCGAGCACATCCTGCTGCATGAGTTGGCGCTCGATAATATGGAGTTCATACTCGCGGCCTTCGTTGAAGGCTTCGAGGAAGGCCCAGGTTTCCTTGCCGTTCTTGGCGATGCGGAGGGTGGCGCGGCGCACGTCGTCAAAGAGAACTTCCCCTCCGATCTTCCTGGCGGCTGCTTCATAGTTGCGGACAATTTGAAGGGTGCTGGGCGGGGCGCCGGCGGAGGTGTCGAACGAGTAATCGTAGTGGAGGTGATGTCCCTCGATGGTCTGGTTGGCGGGCTTGGCCATGAATTCGAAAGAGTCGAAGGCCTTATCGACGAAGGCTCCGTCTCCAGAGAGGAAGTAGTGGGGCATGCGCGTGAACAGCGCGGGGTCTTTGTAGCCTGCGTAGTCGGCCATTTGCGCCGGCGCGGAGGCGGAGAGGAAGGCGGTGAGAAGCGCGAGCAGGAAGAGCGATCGCATGTGGAATTACCCGAGAAAAGGATAACAGAGTGCGATGGTCCGATCCTGTGGAGAGTTTAGACAGTTGAGGGATCCGCAACCGTGAGGGCGCGGTAAAGGGAGCATGAACAGGACGGAGTGCCTCGCATTGAGGGATGTCTGGCACAAGAGTCCCCACCCTTTACCGCGCTCTCTCGATCGCGGCGCGGATTCTCACCTACGGATACGAGACCAGATAGCCGGTGAGATTGCCGGACTTGCTCGCGGCGTTAGAAGTTTGACCGGGGTAGTACGAGACGGTCACGGTGCTCGAGGGGTCGGCGTAAATGGGTCCCTGGAAGACGCCGATCTGAATCGCGGCGCCCTGCATGGCGGTGGAGAAACTGGAGGAAGTGCTGGAGAACGTGGTGTTCACCTGGAAGAAGCCCGGCGTGGCGCTGGCCGCGAAGTCGTCCACATCGACGCGCTGAACCACGAAGCGCTTGCCGGCGGGAACGACGTAGGTCGCGTCATAGTGGTCGTGAAACTGGTTGTTGGGCAGAAGCGTGAGCGGGAGTTGCACCGCGCCGAGGGCGGGGTTGTCGACGTCGCGGACGAGCGCGGCTTTGACCGCCTGAGCGAGCGCGGGGATTGCGAACGTGCCGGCTGCGAGTGAGGCGAGGGCCGCGACGGCCACGGCCGTGAGCGTAAATCTTCTGGTTCGAATCATGGTGGGTCTCCTCTGGTCGAGTGATCTGAGCGCCTGAGCGGACAGTCTCCTTCGACTAAGGCTGACGTTGCGCGGAAGGTCATATTACCAGCGGACGCCGGCGGATGCCGAGGAAAGGGTACTGACGGAGGGGAGTGTCATGTGGCTTCCAAAATCCTGGGTTTTGCGATACAGTAAACGGTGACTGAGGTTGACCATGTCTATGCAAACGTCGACGCAAACGCCGATCACGAGACGTACTCTTCTTGGGCTTGCCGCCGCCGCGCCCGCACTGCTTCTGCCCCGCCGCACGCTGGCGCAGGATACGATTCCGGAAATCGCGAAGGGGCCGTTTAACGGCGCCGAGAGCCTGAAGCAGTACCGGATCCCGGAGTGGTTCCGCGATTACAAGTTCGGGATGTGGGCGCATTGGGGACCGCAATCGGCGGCGGAGTTCGGGGACTGGTATGCGCGAAACATGTATATGCAGGATAGCGGGCAGTACAAGTATCACGTGCAGACCTACGGGCACCCTTCGAAGGTCGGCTTCAAGGATGTGTGCCTGACGTGGCACGGGCGCGAGTTCGACGCGGATCACCTGATTCAGCTCTACAAGAAGGCGGGGGCGAAGTACTTCATGTCGATGGGCGTGCACCACGACAACTTTGACCTGTGGGATTCCAAATATCAGACGCGCTTCAACGCCAAGGCGATGGGGCCGAAGAAGGATATTGTGGGCGCATTCGCGGAGGCGTCGCGGAAGCACGGACTGAAATTTGCGGTGAGCGAGCACTTATCGAACAGTTATAACTGGCTGGCGGTGAGTCACGGGGCGGATAAGACCGGTCCGCTGGCGGGCGTGCCGTATGACGGGACGGACCCGGCGTACGCGGATCTGTATCATCCGTTCCCGAAGGAGCAGGCGATACCGACGCAGGCGATGAGCCGCGAGGCTCCGGACTCGTGGAAGCGGCACTACTTCCTGCGGATCCAGGATTTGGTGGACAAGTATCGGCCGGACCTGCTGTATACGGATGGCGGAATTCCGTTCGGCGAGTGGGGACACAAGCTGGTCTCGCACTACTACAATCGCGTGCCTACGGGGCTCTACACGAGCAAGACGAAGAAGGATTGCGAAGTGGGGACGTGCGCGCTGGATATCGAGCGCGGCGTGGCGGACAACATTCTGCCGGACCCGTGGCAGACGGACACGTGCATCGGCGGCTGGCACTACAAAAAAGGGCAGAAGTACAAGAGCGGTAAGAACGTGGTGGACCTCTTGTGCGACATCGTGAGCCGCAATGGCAACCTGATGCTGAACGTGCCGCTGCCGAATTCGGGTAAGCCGGACGATGAAGAGTTGAAGACCGTGGAAGAGATCACGAAGTGGATGGCGGTCAACAGCGAGGGAATCTACGGGACGCGTCCGTGGAAAATTTCCGGGAATCCGGCGCCACCGGCGGGCACGGCGGCGTTCAATGAACGCAATCGCAAGGACCTGACGGCGAACGATGTGCGGTACACGACCAAGGGCGGCGCACTGTACGCGTTCGTGATGGGGTGGCCGGAACATGAGGCGGTGATTCCGACGCTGGCGTTGGGCGGGAAGAATCAGGTGGGCAAGATCCGCGGCGTGGAACTGTTGGGGCATCGCGGGAAGTTGAAGTTCGTGCAGGATGAGCAATCACTTCGGGTGACGCTGCCGCCGGAGAAGCCCTGCGAGCATGCGGTGTGCTTCAAGGTGGCGGTCTAGGCGAATTGGGGCCGAGTTGGCAGGCGGAAGCGCCTGCCGTACTTTAGCGTGACCAAGCCTGGTAGCGGGTGAGAGCTTCGGCAGGAGCGGCGTTGTACCAGCTATAACCGTTGCGGCGCTCGGCGGTGAGTTCATTCACATCATCGTGGAGGGACTTGTCGCGGTCGCCGAAGATGGGTCGGTCGGTTCCGGTCTGGTAGAAGCGCGACCAGATGAGGGGCGCGCCGGGGACGGCGGTTAGGCGGCGGCCTTCCGGACCGCGCTGGTAGGCCTGGCCTGAGATCGCTACCTTGCGCAGCCATGCGGCGGCGGCATCCACGGATTGGATCACGGCGGGCGTGGGGTGCGGCCGGCGCATCAGGAAGGTCATGAGCGCGGCGCTTTCGGCGGCGCATTGGACGGCGGGTTCATAGTTGCGCGCGGAGACGGGCTGAAGCGTCAGCGGGTCGTGCTGCTGTCCCCACACGGTGCGCACGCCCTTGACGGAGATCTGC
>CAIRBY010000258.1 GCA_903876865.1 uncultured Acidobacteriia bacterium | reverse complement strand
GTCCTAGTGGTCCGACTGGGGCGAGCGGTCCGCAGGGGCCAACGGGACCTACGGGGCCGACTGGAGCAACGGGTCCGACTGGGGCGAGCGGTCCGCAGGGGCCAACGGGACCTACGGGGCCGACCGGAGCAACGGGTCCGACTGGAGCGACTGGAGTTGCGGGGCCGACCGGAGCAACTGGACCAACTGGACCCGCGCCGAGCGGTACTGGACCTGTGGTGGTGTCGAGCGGCGTCGCTTCGGCGGCAACGTGGACGAATGGGGCGATGGTGATGGGTGCTGGCGCTAGTGCGCTTCCCACACAACAGGCGTTTGTGTTGACTGGTGCGGGTGGCACATCCACCAGCTTCCAGAACGCTATCGAAACGTACACCACCACGCTGAGCTACAGCAACGCGGCATTCATCGTTGCGTCGAACTGTGCTCAAGTGACGCTGCTCTCTGGCGTGGATGCGGCGTGGCGGTTTGAATCAGTGCTGATGCAGGAAACGACGCAGTTCACTTACGGCACTATCACCAACTTGTATGGCAGCGTGGGAACCAGCAGCACCTATGCTAACTTGGTGCCGCTGTTTCTGTTGGGCGTCGCTGGTGGACAGAACCACTGGTATGAGTCCGCGCCCGATCCGCCTGTCTTAAATACGGGGAGTACCTATAACATTGCGGCGCAGCTGTGCGCTCAATCCGGCGGCAACCTGGGTAACGGAAGCTCCACCTATCTCACGGCAGGCGCACTCTATTTTGAACTTCGCGGATCGAAGGTGGTGCACTAATGCGCATCTTGATTCTGCTCTTAGCCTCCCTTCCGGCGTTCGCTCAAGGGGTGCTTCCTCCGCTTCCAGTGAACGGCCCAGCACTGGACTATTGGGCCTCCACATTCGACGTTCAGGGAGACACTCCGTACTGCGTTCAACTCCCGACCACGTTCGCAAGCGGCGGCACTCCGGCGACTATGACGCTCAACAGGGGCGATGGAACGGGGAACCACACGATCACTGCGCAGTTGTGCACCACGAACGACACCAACGTGAAGGGGACACAAGGCAACATCGTAGCGTACACCATTGGTACGCTGGATTTGTCTGGCTATAGCGTGTCGATGTCGCTGGTGAACGCGATGTCTAGCTATGGCGGTCCAGTAACGACGGACGTACCTGCGGGGTGGTTTGGCAAGTATACGTCTGCTGATGTCGCCAATGTGAACCACGGCACATGGAAATCGTCAGAGCCGTTTGCGGTGGCTGGTGGTTACGTGTGTATATCCCCAAATCGCCAGAACGATTACGGTGGTCTCTTTGAAGGTCACGACAATACTCTTGTGTGCTCACCGGACGGTGGCGCACACTGGTGCAATCCCTACACCTACTTCAACCGCTCGGGTGGGGCTGGATGCGACGCGACGAATTGGAGCGCGACGGGCGACGCGCCGAAGTGCGATGCAGCGAGTGGAACGGCGACATGCACCAACACGGCGTACCTCGACGGGACGCACTCGTCGATGATGTGGAAAGAGCCATCTCCATACAATGGCAGCACAGGGATCATGCAGCAGCTTCACGTGTTTGATTTCTGCCAAGGGAACGACTGCACGCTGCCGTTCGGTCCGTATCTGTACGCGATTACTTCAAACGGAAATCGAGCCACCGCATATCTCGTTTGCGTCAGCAACTCGATTGGATCAGTTCTGGACCCTGCTCAATACTGGTATTACGTCAACTCCAACTACACACCCGCGTCTGCGCTGTCGATCAGCGGGAACTGCGGAGCCGGAGCCAACTGGACGCAGACTCAGGCCAGTGCAACTCCACTTTGGGTAAAACAACCTTCTACTGGAAATGGGTCGATCCCGTTTGCGAATTTCGGTGTGACGTGGCGTGCGCCCGTTTGGCTTTGCGACGGACAGAGCAAGTGCACCTTCGTCATGACCTCGCAACTCTGGGACAATGCTTACGCCACGAACAGTTACGGTGGGCAGATGTGGGTAGAAACTTCTCCTGCTCCTTGGGGTCCGTGGACCCCACTGCATTCCATTGCCGCAGGACAGGGCCACGATTTCGTCAACATCATGCGCGAGACGTGCGCCGCGCAGGGCAATGATTCCATGCATTTCAAATGCTTGGACTTGTTCGATGCCTATTACTGGTACAGCAGCAACAACTACACCATCGCCTCGATCACAGCCGCGACCAATCCGATCCTCACCCTGTCCGCTACGATGCCAGGGTACTGGACGGGTACGACGGCATTGAACATTTCAGGCGCTACTGGGTGTTGGGCTGCCATCAATGGAACCGCAGCGGCTGGAACAGCCATCATCGGGAACCAATATCAGATTCAACTGAACGGTGGGACACACGACACCAGCGCGTGTACTGGCGGCATTGGTTCTCCCTTGTTCCAGGCATATCACGCCGAGACCAAGGCTGTCGCATTCTATCAGCCAGTCGAACTGGTAGTTCCCGCACCAGCGCAAGGGTCGGCCAACCTAGGTAACAGCGGGATAAGGTTCTCAACGGGCAGTGTGTCTAATGCGATTCCGCGAAAAGGGCTCGAATATTATTTCGATTTCTACGAGCATCGGGGAAATACGTCGTGGCCGTTCGTCGGCACCATCGACCAAGCGAGGGTCATCAACTCCGGTGCCAGCGGATGCACTACGGCTGCGACATGTATATTTAACGCGCAACCGACGGCGGTACTCTGGCCGTGCTACGCGGGATCATACACAGGGTGCGGGTTTAAGCAAAATTCCACGATGTGGGCATCCACTGGCATTTCGCTGCCGACTGGAAGCCAGGGCCTGACGCTATACGACCTCACTCCGAATGGGGCAGTGATCAAGCCCGCTCTATTCGCGAGTGATCTGCCGTGGAGTTTTTCTGGCGTGGTGCAGTGGCCGAGCGCAAGTACGCAATACCGATGGTTTGGTGCGGGGAATACTGGCGGATCATCCGGTCTATGGTTCTGGACCGACAGTAACGCGAGCACGACGAATCCGGGGTCGGTCTGCGCGATCTGGAATACAGCTTTGAACGTGAATCGCGGCGTGTGCTCGGCTGGTAGCTTGATCACTGGTGCGACGTGGGCGCATGTGGTCATGACTCGCGGCACTGGCGTCATCGCGGGCAGCGTGAAAATCTACATCAACGGGGTGGAAAGCAGCACGTACTACAACTTCACATATGGCGGTGGCGGCGGCACAACGCCCGTGATGACGTCCGCACAAATGTGGATTGGCAGCGATGGCGGTGCATATCAGGAGCCGCAAATGCTGATTGCATCTGTTGGCATCTGGAATCGAGTGCTGAACGCCTCCGAAGTGAAGCATCTCTACACGGTGATGAAAAGCTCTATGGCGCTGCGCGGGATTGCGCTGCCATGAAGACATATCACCTCACCATCGGGCCGAGTGGGGAGGAGATATCGCATCTCGACGGGTTGCCCGCGTGGCTGCACGAGTTGCTTTCGCTGGCGATGGTTCGGTGGGGCGCGAGGGAGGTGGTGCGGCTGGCTCTGCTGCTGGTGGCGGAGTGGTGCCGGGATCGAGCGGCGGAGTATGCGGCGGGGGTGGGGCCGCAGTCGGCGGCCGCGGCGGCGCAGGTGCGCGGGTGGCAGGCGGCAGTGGAGCGGTGCAGGAGCGAAATCGTATGAGCGTGTTTCCATTGCGGCGGCGGCCGGCGGTGAGTTATCACGAGCGGCCGCGGGCGTTCGGGTCGCCTCGGGATGACGGGGCGCGATCGCACGCGGGCTGTGATCTGTACGCGAAGGCCGGGACCGAGGTGCTGGCGGTGGAGGACGGGGTGGTGGTGCGCGGGCCGTATCCGTTCTACGACGGAGTGGGCGCGCTCGAGGTGCGGCATCCGAGCGGGGTGGTGCGGTACGGGGAGATTCATGCGGCTCCGGGGATTCACGCCGGGGTGCGGGTGGGTGCGGGGCAGACGATCGGGACAGTGGCGGCGCTGATCCATGCGCCGATCGATCCGATTACGAAGCAGCTCGCGGCGATGCTGCACTTTGAGATGTACGGCGGCGCGGGAAGCGGGCAGCTGACGGATCGGAGCATCCGGCCGTTCGAGAGGCGGACAGATCTGGTGGACCCGACGGGGTACCTGGATTCGTGCCTGGCGGCGGTGGGATGAGCGAGCAGCCGATGGAGTTGACTCCGGCGCCGGTGACGGTGAAAACGGACGCGCGGCTAGTGGAGAAGGAAGTGGAGATGGCGGAGTTGGACCGGCTGGCGGCGGAGGCCGGGGTTCGGACGGCAGCGGAGATGGCGGAGATTGCGGCAGGCGGGTGGCGAGGTGCAGGGCGGCGTACAGGGCAAAGCGCCTGTGGCGAAAAGAACAGTAGCGAGACAGGCCACGAAAAACGATGGCCTGTCCCACTTCGGGAGGGATAAAAAAATGGACGTGACGGGCGGGTTGGCGGGGGAAGTGGCGAAGCTGCCGGCGGAGTTGCGGCCGGTGATGGAAGCGTTGATGGACCGGGTAATGCAGGCGGAGGCGCAATCGGCGAAGGATGCGGCGGCGATCGCGGACCGGGTACTGGCGGGGCTGGCGCCGATGGTGCAGCAGGCGGTGGACGGGGTGAATACACTGACGCTGACGGTGGACGCGAGCGTGCAGGAGATTGTGGGCCTGGCGCGGCGGATCGACGGGGCGAAGGTGACGATCGCACTGGGTCCGGAGCCGGGCGCGTGAAGCGCGCGGCCGTGAAGCAGGTGGCGATGCCAGAGCCAGCGGAGAAGCTGACACTGCAACAGGAACACAAGCTGCGCCGGGAGTTGCGGGAGTTACGCGAGCAGCTGCGGGCACAAGTGGGCACGGTGGTGCTGAATCAGGAGTACCAGCAGTTCGTGGCGGAGGTGGCGAAGCTGCGGGCGGCGCCGCCGGCGTGGTGCGTGAAGGCGAAGCCGCACCGGGCGCGGCAGGCAATTCCGCTGCTGCATCTGAGCGATGCGCATTTCGATGAAGTGGTGGACGCGGCACAGGTGGGCGGGTTGAACTGCTACACGCGCGAGATTGCGTTGGGGCGGCTGCGGCGATTCTTCGAAAAAGGCGTGGCAATATGCGACGACTACCTGAAAGGCGTGGATTATCCGGGCGTGGTCTGCGCGGTGAGCGGGGATATGTTCTCGGGGTCGATTCACGAAGAGTTGAAAGAGACGAACGAGGCGGGGTTGTGCGAGTCGCTGCGGTACTGGATCGATCCGCTGTACGCGGGGATCCAGATGCTGGCGGAGCGGTTCGGAAAGGTACGGGTGCCGTGGGTGGTGGGGAATCATCCACGGCTGGAGAAGAAGCCGCGGGCGAAGGGCGGGGTGCGGGATAACTTCGACTGGTTGTTGGGGTCGATGCTGGCGCGGGATTTCGCGCGGGCCGGGGATAAGCGGGTCACGTTCGAAATCAGCGACTCGTTCGACCACCAATTCAACGTGTACGGGCTGCGGGTATTGCAGACGCATGGAGACCAGTTCCGCGGCGGTGGCGGGATCTCGGCGGCACTATCGCCGTGGTTCATCGGGGACGCGCGGAAGCGGGAGCGGTACCAGGCGGTGAAGCAGCCGTACGATGTGCTGATCATGGGGCACTGGCACTGGCGGGTGTGCCTGCCTTCGATCAAGGGGAACGGGTCGCTGAAGGGAATCGACGAATATGCGTACCGGGGCAACTTTAAGTTCCAGGAGCCAGTGCAGAGTTTGATGCTGGTTACACCGGAGCACGGGATCACAATCGAGGCTCCGATTTTCGTGAAGGCGGAGAAGGAGGGCTGGGAGAGGTGATACCAAAGCGGTTGGACAAGGTGCGGGAGGGGCTGCGCCGCGGTGAGTTGCCGCCGGCTGGTAGCTTCACGATCGCGGAATATGGGGAGCGGTATGGGCTGGGGTACTCGGCGGCGCGGAGGCAGCTGGAGGAGATGGTGAAGGCGGGGAGGCTATGTCGCGGGGTCGCGGTGCTGAATACGGTGCTGGCGAACGTGTACTGGATTGCGGAATGAGGCTGGTGCGGCAGCCGGAGGGCTCGGCGCTGTGCGGGCAGTGCTGCGTGGCGATGGTGGCTGGGGTGTCGCTGCGGCGGGCGATCGCGGCGGTGGGGGTTGAATTCACAGAGCGGGGCACGGAGACGCGGCAGATTGTGGCGGGGCTGCGGGCTCTGGGGGTGCGGTGCAGTGGGAGGCTCAGGCGGGTGAGCCGGGCACGGCCGGTGCTGCCGGCGCGGTGCCTAGTGGCGATTATCCAGTACAGGCCAGACGCGGACGGAGAGCGGCAACCGACGCGATCGCACTGGATGGTGAGTTGGGACGGGCAGATTTACGATCCGGGCGAGCGATGGCCGGAGGGGTTCGCGGGGTGGAAGATCACGACGTATCTGGAGATCATGGGATGACAGACGAGCAGGAGCGGCATCTGGCGCGGGCGCAGGCGGCGTTCCGGGTGGCGGCGGACGCGAAGTACCGGGCCGGGGTTCGCGAGCACGGGGGGAATTTGTGGGAGCATTCGCCGGCGTGGCTGCTGGAGCAGGTGATGGAGGAGTGCATCGACCAGTGGATGTACGCGTTCACGGCACTGGAGAAGTTGCGGGAAGGTGGCGATATGGCGCACCGGATGGTGGATGCCGAGATGGCGGTGTTGGGCGAGCAGGACCAGTGCAAGGAGATGGCGCTAGAGCGAGGGATGGCGTGAGCGAACTGAAGGCGCCGTTTCCGTGGTTCGGGGGGAAGTCGCGGGTGGCGCATCTGGTGTGGGAGCGATTTGGCAATGTACCGAACTACGTCGAGCCATTCTTTGGGAGCGGCGCGGTGCTGCTAGGGAGGCCAAGGGGGGGGGGCGGCACGGAGACAGTGAACGATCTAGACGCGTATCTGGCGAATTTCTGGAGATCGGTCAAGTACGATCCGGAGAATACGGCGGCATGGGCAGACTGGCCTGTTTCGGAGGCGGATCTACTGGCGCGGCACCGATGGCTACTGGAGACGGGTACGGAGCGGCTGCAGGCGCTGCGGACGCAGGCCGAGTATTACGACGCAATGGTGGCGGGCTGGTGGGCGTGGGGGCTGTGCTCGTGGATCGGATCGGGCTGGTGCGTGCAAAAAGAAGCGCTACCAGAGCAGTTGCCGCACCTGGGCGACGCGGGGAGGGGCGAACGCATCCGCGAGTATTTCGAGGCGCTTTCGACGCGGCTGCGGGATGTGCGGATCTGCCAGGGCGAATGGGATCGGGTGCTCGGGGAATCGGTCACAGTGAAACACGGAATCACTGGAGTGTTTCTCGACCCGCCCTACGCCGAAGCGGAACATGCCGTGAAGTACTCCGCGCACTCGAATGTGAGCGCGGCGGTGCGTGAATGGGCGCTCGCAAATGGCGAGAATCCGCTGCTACGAATCGCTCTGTGCGGTTACGACGGGGAACACGAGATGCCGACGGAATGGGAAGCGATTGCATGGAAGGCGAGCGGCGGGTACGGATCGCAAGCGGACGGGCGGGGCCGCGAGAATGCGAAGCGCGAAACGATCTGGTTCAGCCCGCATTGCTTGAGGCCGCAGGGGAACTTGTTTCAACGGGCGGAATATGCTGATCATAGCGGGCTGGGGGTGACGGGGCGGTAGCGGATGGTGATGAGGGAGAGAGTGGACTCGCGGGGGTCGTAGTAGCGGGTGAGGGTGATGGAGGTATGGGGGAAGGTCCAGAGAGCGGTGGATTCGACCATGCCATTGGCACTGCGGGTGGTGTGTTCGTCTTTGGGCGCGGCGTACTTTTCGAGGAGGAGGCGCTTGAGCTCGAGGTAGGTGGCCTCCTGGTGCGGGTCGCCGATATCGGCGGCGCGGATGGTGATGGCGGCGATGTGGTTGGAGCTCCGGGCGGTCTGGATGTAGGCGGGGACGGAGTCGCCGGCGAGTTGCACGCGGGTGCAGAGGCGGTCGATGAGCTCGATGGCCGGGCTACCGGGCGGATCGACGGGGCAGGAGGCGGAGGGGTCGAGGGCGGCGCGGGCCTCGGCGAGGGACATCTGCCAGGTGATGGATTGCCAGCCGTTGGGATCGGGTCCGGATTGGGCGGTGAGGGTGAGGGCGAAGAGGGCGAGGGGGAGGGGTTTCATGGAGTAGCGTCTTTATTGGCAAGTTCGGCGAGGAGGCGGGTCTGCGTGCGCAACTCTTCGTTTTGCCAGCGAAGCTCGCGGTGGATGGCATAGAGTTTCAGCGGCGCGAGGATGAGAGCGATTGCGAGGAGCGCGCTGATAACAATGAGAACGACATATGCGGCATACGTGAGTTCGATCATACCTTTGTCCTTTTCTCTGGCATAAATTCCAGGCCGCAAAAACGGCATTTTCGCGCGTCGGATTGAATTTGCTCGGCGCAGTCGGGGCACTTCTTCAAACCGGCGGGCGCGGGCCAGTTTAAGGGCTTTCCGCACGCGACGCACTTAACCTGTCCGGCCCGCACTGGAGCCCTGCAGGCCCCGCAGAGATAGGATGGCGCCGCCGGCGCGGCGGCCGGAAGCGGAGCTTCCACGCTGACCGCCCATACGAGAGCGACCACCCAACCAACCACCGTCCATCCAAGGAAGATGTTCAGGGCAAGGATAGCGGCTGCGTTGCGTTTCTCGTGGCCCAGAATCGAGGGGAGGAAGTAGACAAGCGCGCCGATGATTAAAATGACGATGCCGGACATGGCGATTACGACCCAGAGCGGGATTCGAGGCGGCGGACGATGCCGCGGTCGGGATCGAAGTAATAGCGGCCGCTGGCGGCGCGGGCGCCATTGATAAGGCGAGCCGTGAGGCGACCGAGCAGCTTACGTTCGTAAGCCTGGGCGTAGAGAGTGGCATCCTGCGCCCTGACGATCTCAGCATATTCCGATTCGGTAATCACGTCTTCAGACGGCCCTTTTCCGTCGATGGCGCGGACCCGAGCTGGGGGCTTGCGTTCCATGATACTCGCTCCTAATTTTTCGCCATTCGGAAACGGCGATTTCGAGAGCGCTATACAGCATCCGGAATTCAGCTCCCGATGGGTGAGCGGTTAGTATCTCAGAGAGGTTTTGGATTGTCCAGTATTGGTCGGCGGTGAGACCATCCATCGGCCCGGGGATGGCGCGCGGCGATGGGATTGATGGAGTGTCGGCGGCGCCGTCAACCCAGGCTTCAATGGCAGCGGTTACGGCATCCTGAATGTTGACGTCGCGCTCCACCTTGGCGATCTCCAGGCGTTTTTTCAGATCTTTTGGGATGCGCGCGTTTAATGCAACTGTCTCCATCTATTAGTTCCGCAAATATTCTATAAATTTTGCTTGCAAGTTAGCTAGCAATCTTGTACTGTAATTCACGTGGATACCGCAAAGACAAATCTACCAGCAAAGCAGATAAAGCGCACGAGTCTGAACGTAGACGGGGCGCTATGGGCGCAGATGAAGATTGCCGCCATCCAGCGCGGACTGACGACGGGCGATGCGGTGGAGCGGGCGATTGAGTTATGGGTGCAGTCCGGCGCGCAGTCCGAAGCCGGGAGGGCTGCGTAAATGACGGGGGTATTCCAGGCGGATGCCGCGGCGCCGGGGCGTCCGCAGCTGGCGCTGGTCGCGGTTCGGGCCGAGACGTGGGAGCAGCTACAGATCGCCGCGGCGCGACGCGGCGTAACTCCAGCGCTGGCGGTTGAAGGGGCGCTGGAGCGCTGGATTGTGGGTCCGGACGCGGCGGAAAGTGCGCGCGCGTGCAACGTGTCGGACATGGGGAAAGTATGTCTTTAGGGATAGATGGATTTCAAGGGCCGGAGCGGGAGTCCGTTCAGGACAAAGCTTCGAAGAGTGGGAAATGCCGGGTAAAAGCGCGGCATCTGTCTCCGATCTTGAGGCAAGTCATCTGTGACAGTTTCCGGGCTAAGCGGAGCAGCGAGGATGTGGCGGACGACCTAAGCATCCCCGTGCGGGCGGTGACGGATACGCTACTGCTCGAGGCGTTCCGGCTGGGGCGGGCAAGTTCATTCTAAGTTCTCATTGGCCCAGGCAGGGGCGGACAGGTTCCTCGGGGGAGGACGCGCTGGGCTGCCCTGGAGGCCTGGGCCGGTGGGGAGTGACGGGAGAGTTCGATGCCGAGTGTGATTACACCTTCAAAGATCGTAAGGCTCAAGGGCCATTACGAAAAGTACGCGGCGCTGGCGAGCCAGGACGGCGACCGGGAGAAGTGGGCGGCGGAGTGCTACGCGGCGAATGCGCTGGCGCAGCTGGTGGAGTTGCCGATGGATGCGATGGAGCGGATTCCGTTCCTGATTCCGGCGCGGCCTGCGATGGAGGGCAACCCGATGAGCGTGCGGGCGATGTTGGACGCGGCGCTGGCGGAATACCGGCGCGTGCGGACGAGGGCATCGGCATGAGGGGAATGAACCGGCGGCTGGCGGGGTGGTGTGGGGTGGTGGTCGGGTTCTATCTGGTCGCGATGGGCGCGGTGATTCTGGCGGCGTTTGGAATGGCGTGGTTGTGCCAGCGCGCGGACGTAGCGGAATGGTGGCTGCGATGAAGGCGAGCTTGCGCCTGGTGGCGGAGCGGATGCGCGCGGGGGGGTTCGGACGGCCGAAGCCGCTACCGAGCGAGGCGGACCGGGCACGGGTGCTGGTGGGGCTGGTGCGGTGCGGGAAGTACTTCGGGATCTGGCCGTATTACCGGGGAGTGAGCGTGCGGCGGTGGGCGCACCTGCCGGACCGGGACTATTTTTCCTGGAGCGAAGCGGCGGCGATGGCGGGTGTCGAACTGACGCCGCGGGCCGTGGTGGAGTTCCGGAAGGCGCTGGTGCCGCGCAAGCGGATGGCGTCGTAGCGGGGTTTTACTTGGCGGTTGAAGGAGCCTGGGCGGCGATTGGATTCGGGTCTGGTCGCCGTCGTTTTCAGATTCATGGGACACGCGCAAAAGAGCGGATACATGGAGAGGCTGCGGCGGCAAGTGAAAGCGATCGCGCCGTGCGAGGAATGCAGGGCGCAGGACGGATTGTGGGCGCTGGCGGAGGCGGGTCCGCGGCGGTGTGAGTGCCACCGGGGGCGAATGCTGGCGCTGATCGACCGGGTGGCGGGACGGCGGCGGGACGCGGAGGAAATTTATGAACAGTTTTCCTGCAGGTGAGGTGGTGGAAATTCCCGAGGTGCGCAAGGTGCGAGGGCACGATAGCCCGTACCGGATTGTGGAGCGGCTGCGGAGCACGCCGCGCGGGAAGGCGGTGGTGTTTCGTCCGGTGACGGACATTTCGATGCAGGCGCTGCAGGGGAATATCTACCTGACGGCGCGGCGGCATGGGTTGGCGGTGAGTACGCGGCGCGAAGGGCGGAGCGTGCTGGCGTGGTTGCGAGGAGGCGTGTAATGCGAGCGATGGAACGGTGTAGTGTGGCGGCGCTGGTATGCGCGGGGCTGATGGGGGTGACGGGGCTGCGGGCGGAATCGCGGCACTTGTGGCTATTGACGGCGACAAATGTGCCGGGAGTGGCGGAGACGGCGACGCCGGAGACGGTGTACGGGGTGCAGGTGTTCGTGGGCGCGGTGGGCGGCCGGGTGACGGGTTGGCGGATCGCGCTGACGGTGACGCTGGCGGATGGGACGGAGGTGGAGTACGAGCAGGTGCTGGCGCGGAATGTGAAGGGCGCGGCCAGTGGGGTGCCGTACTCGGATGTGGCGGTGTTCTGGATCGGGCCGGAGGCGGGGTTCCGGGTGACGGGGCTGGTGGTGGATGACATTGCGGGGTTGGGGATATGAAGGCGCGCAGCGGGGAGTTGAAATTGACAGCGATGGACCGGCGGTGGCTGGGGGCGATGGGGGCACGCGAGGACGACCCGATGCCGGAGCCGGAGCCGGTGCCGATGGTGAGCGTGGATCAATACATGATGGCCGTGAGCGGGGCGGAGCGGGCACTGGTGGCGGAGCGCGAGCAGCGGAAGCGGAAGCGGGGGTTGTGGCGGCGGTACTGCCGGCTGCGGGTGTCGCGGGAGAAGTGGCGGGCTGCGGCGGTGTTGCTGGCGGTGATGTGGGCTATGAAGCTGGTGCAGTTGGGAGGCGAGCGATGGATACGGCTGGGATTGTAGGAATGAGCGTTGCGATCGGCGCGGTGCGGGAGAGCGGGACGAATCCGCGGAAGCGGTTCGACGAGGGGAAGCTGGCGGAGCTGGCGGAATCGATCCGGGGGAATGGGATCGTGCAGGCGCTGGTGGTGCGGCCGGGTGATGTAGAGGGCGAGTACATCCTGATCGCGGGAGAGCGGCGACTGCGGGCGGCGCGGCTGGCCGGCCTAGCGGAGGTGCCGGTTACGGTGCGCGAGTGTACGGCGGCGGAGGCGGCCGAGGTGCAACTGGTGGAGAATGCGCAGCGCGAGGACGTAACGCGGCTGGAGGAGGCGGAGGGGTTCCAGCGGCTCATCGACGAGCACGGGTACGACGTGGCGCGGATCGCGGAGCGGGTGGGGAAAAGCAAGCGGTACATCTATCAGCGGCTGCAGCTGCTGACGGTATCGGCGGTGTTGCGCGAGGCGATGGAGAGCGGCCTGGTGACGCAGGCGAAGGCGGCGCGGATCGCGCGGCTGGGGGAGAGCGGGCAGGCCGAGGCAGTGCGGGAGATTGAGGAGCGGCGCGAGCAAGGGCGAGAGCTCAGCCTGCGGGCGCTGGACCGGTGGATCAAGGAAGAGCTGGTACTGAACCTGGACGCGGCGGCGTTTCCGAAAGACGACGCGAAGCTAGTGAAGGCGGCGGGGACGTGCGTGGAGTGTCCGAAGCGGAGCGGGAACCAGCCGGACTTGTGCGCGGATATGCGGAGCCCGAACAATTGCCTGGATGCGGAATGCTACCGGGGCAAGGTGGCGGCGCATATGGCGCGGGAGTTGAAGGCGGACCCGGAGCTGGTGAAGATCAAGCGCGGGTACGGCTACCATCCGAACCTGCCGAAGGGGACGCTGGCGGACCACCAGTACAAGGAGATCGGCGGCAAGACGCAGCGGTGCGGCGGGGAGTCGCGGGCGATTGTGGTGAGCGGCGCGGGCGTGGGGCAGATCGTGGATGTCTGTGCGAACGGGAGTTGCAAGAAGCATTTCACCGGCGGGCA
Source organism: uncultured Acidobacteriia bacterium (assembly GCA_903876865.1). GTDB lineage: Bacteria > Acidobacteriota > Terriglobia > Bryobacterales > Bryobacteraceae > Solibacter. Next base: position 33,503 of record CAIRBY010000258.1, on the reverse strand, counting down.
CGGCGGTGGCGGTTCGGCGTATTCGAAGGTAGAGAAGAGCCAGGCGGAGAAGGACGAGGCACGGGAGGCGAAGGCGCGGATCGAGGGGGCGAAGCTGGGGCGCGGCCGGATTCTGGATGCGGTACTGGCGAAGGGTCCGAGTCAACGATTGTCGGCGGACCTGGAGCTGGTGGCGGAGGCGTTCTGGAAGGCGATGGGCGGCGAGCTGCGGGAGATCGTGCGCAAGCGGCATCCGGAGTGGGATGCGGATATTCTGCCAATCGGAGACCTGCCGGAGGAGGGGCTGGTCACGCTGCTGATCGAGTTCGCCCTGGCGCGGGAGTTACAGTTGCCGAGCTGGGACCGCAATGCGGAGGAAGTGCCCGGAGGCCTGGTGGAGGCGGCGAATGCGGCCGGGGTGAATTGGGCCGAGCTGGCGGCGCGGGCGAGCGCGGAGGTGCAGGCGCCGAAGGTTCGCGGGAAGAAGGCGGCGGGGGTGGCTGGAGCGGAGCCGTTGCCGCGTCCGTTCGTGTACCCCTTGCCGCTGGCGGATGAAGACGGGATTTGGGCGCGCGAGCAGTGCGAGGTGATCGAGATGCCGGCGCCGGGACAGGCGGCGCTGTTACTGGTGCGTTCGCCGGGCGGGTGGCGTGGCGCGTTCGAGGCGCAGACGGAGAGCGACGGAGTGTACCTGCTGCCGGAGGCGACACAGAAGCCCTCGGCGACGCGGGAAGAGGCGATGGGGGCGGCGATTGCGGAGTTGATGGAGTGGACGGCGGCGATCGAGGGGAGCAAGAAGAATCGGGCGCAGGCGCGGAAGATCGCGGAGTGGGCGCAGGCGCAGGGGCCGCTGGTGGCGGCATGAGTTGGAGCGAGTTTCGCCGGGCGGGTTGAACTGCCGGGCGGGAGGAGCGCGCCGCGGCTGCCGGGTCGCACACACCCTACGGAGGCGAACCTTTGGACGGCGGCGCGCTTGATTTGGGAGGCATATGAAAGTCGAGATTCGGAAGAACGGGAAATTGCAGGTGCGGTTGACGGCGGCGCGCTTGATTTGGGAGGCATATGAAAGTCGAGATTCGGAAGAACGGGAAATTGCAGGTGCGGTTGACGCCGGCGGACGCGATCGAGACGGTCGCGGTGGATTCGATTATCGCGCGGGCGGCGAAGGGCGAGGCGGTAAGGGTGACGGGCGAGGATGGGGTGCTGGTGGTGGAGGTGGAGGGGTGACGGTATTCACGAGCAACTGCACGCTGCTGCGCGACGTGATGACGCGGGAGTTGGAGCAGCGGGAGGAGGGCGGGGATGCCGATTATATCCTAGAGATGGAGTTTGCCCTCGCCGCTCTGGACCGCATCGAGGCGCAGCTGGCGGCTACTTCAACTGTTGCAGAAAATGCAACGGTTCAGCCCACGCAGCCCGCAGAGTGCGGGGCGTGCGATGCACTCAGGGCGGAAGTGGAGAAGCGCGCCACCGATGCCCGCCGCGCTTACTTTGTCCGCGATCTCGCTGTGGAAGCGAACATCCATAACCTGATGGCGAAGCGTGCAGCGGAAACGACGTACGATCACCTCCGCGCCGACCTTGCCTCAGCACAAAAGCGCATCGCGGAGTTGGAGGAACTGGCACGTAACGTCGCATGGAGCAACACTCTTGAGGGCGCAATTAAGTATCGGGATGTTGCCGCCGCCCTGCTCTCCCCGGCGAAGGAAGGTGAGTGATGGTAGTTGACATTCGTAGGTTACTCGTTCGCTACAACGGAATCGGCAAGGAGTTGAGCAGTGATGAGCGTGAACTTGTACTGTTCGCGCTCTACAACGAAAGCGAAGCGCGCGGTGGAATCGCTGCCGACGCAAGACGGGATTGCGAGAAGGAACTTCATAGACAGCGGACGGCGAAGCAAGTTCCCGCCAACTCTGATTCGGCAATGGAGGCCGCAATAGTGGCGGAAGAGTCAGCGCTGAAGTGCGCGAGGTGCGGCGGTATAAAAGTTTGGCACTCCGAAAATGGATTTCTGGACATTCCCTGCCCAGACTGCGGAGGGCGCGATGCCGAATAGCCTGCCCGACTTTCTCACCGCGTGGGAAGCCCGCGAGAAAGCCGCCCGCGATGATAACCAGCACCGCTACGATGCCGATTACTCGTGGTGGCTCGTGCAGCACGCGCCAGCCATCAGGGAAGCCATTGAGGCGCTGTCCAACGAGGCAGAGCAATGGCGGCGGCACGGAACCGCGTATACAATTCCGGCCGCTAGCGACGTCCGGCAGGCGATGGACAAGAGCGACGCAGCCATAGCGCGGTTGCGGCGAGTCACGGCGTCGCGGGGGGATGCGCTATGAGTCTGGTGGGGCAGAAGCTGTACACGGCGGCGGAGGCGGCGGCGCTGTTGGGGGTGGCTGAGAGGACGCTGGAGACGTGGCGGGCACAGCAGCGCGGTCCGGCGGTGGTGCGGTTCGGACATCGGACGGTTCGGTATCTCGCTGGCGATGTGGAGGCGTGGCTACAATTGTGCCGAGGTGCGAGCAATGGCGATCAGACGACGGCGGGGGCAGTGGCATTACCGATTCAGTTTCCGGGGCCGGGAGTACTCCGGATGCACGGGGTACGCCGACTGCGAAGAAAATGCGATGGCCGCGGCGGTGGTGGAAATGGCGCGGCGTGAGGAATTGCGCCAGGTGAAGCCGCGGGCGGTGGTGAAGCGGGTGGTGAGCGTGTCGCTGAACTTCGGGGAGGCGGCGGAGGCATTTCTGGATTGGTGCGAGAACGTGGAGTATCGCGAGAAGGCGAGTACGGCCGCGCGGCTGCGGGGGAGCTTCGCGGCGCTTCGGGATTTCTTCGGCGGGCAGGCGGTGGCGAGTGTGGATGGGCCGCAAATCGAGGGGTTCAAGGCGTGGCGGTTCGGGGAGCACATGGTGCAGGCGGTGACGGTGCGGCACGATCTGCACGCGCTTTCGGTTTTTTACCGGAAGTGGGCAATTCCGCGGGGGCTGGCGAAGGCGAATCCGGTGCGGACGGTAACGGTGCCGAGCGATGCGGAATCGATCCAGGAGCACGTGGTGACGGCGGCGGAAGAGGCGGCATACTTCGCGGCTGCGGCGGGGCTGCATGCGGCGCATTGCAAGCAGGTGAAGGGCGCGCCGCCGAATCTGGCGGACCTGGCGCGGCTGATGCTGGAGACGGGGGCGCGTCCGGACGAATTGGTGTCGGCGCGGTCGGCGAATTGGGATGCGGCAGCGGGGACGCTGCGGATCGCGGGCGGGAAGTCGCGGGCGGCGCGGCGGGTGCTGTACGTGACGGCGCCGGCGCGGGAGATTCTGGTGAGGCGGGCGGCGTGGGGCGGGGAGTGGTTGTTCCCGAGCGATCGGCGCCCGGGGCATCATTTGGGGCAGTTGAATACGACGCACGACCGGGTCTGCCGGGAGGCGGGGGTGAGCTTCCGGCTGTACGACTGGCGGCATACGTTCGCGACGCGGGCGATCGAGGCGGGCGTGCCGTCGGCGGTAGTGGCGGCGATTCTCGGGCATGGGAGCTTGCGGACGATTGGGCGGTACGTGCATCCGACGGAGGATGCGCAGCGGGAGGCGATGGTGAGGTATCAGACGGCGGCGAATGTGCGGAGGGCGGGATGATATACCGGACCGGAGATGGAAGTATTCTGGAATCAGGGCGCGCAGGTGGTCTGCAAAACCTTTATACGTCGGTTCGACTCCGTCCCGCGCCTCCATCCTCTAACTTCCATCCATACAATCAGATACAGGCATCCACTCACGGCGATAGTGCGCGCGGAATTGGACCTGAAGGCACTAAAACCCAGGGTATCGCACGGATAGTACCGTCTCGGTCCAAGCGCGGTCCAAGGGTCGGTCCAAGTTTTTCGGGCGCGGTCCAAGGCGGAATTTGCACGCGCGTGCACATGGAGAGGGCTGCGTGATGGCGTCGCTGCTCGCTGCGGTCAAAGATGGGCGACTCAGGGTGCCGTCGTCAATGGTGCGTGGCGACGCATTCCAGAGATATCTAACATCCAGGGTCACGTCGCCAGACACGCCAAAAGTTAATATCCAGCCGATTGCGGAGCTCATATTCGAGCAATGGGAAGGGATTTCATTGAGCTCTGCGCGCTTAGAGGACGTGCGCCTGCCATTTCAGGCTATGTGGATGGAGATGACGCCGCCGGGCACGGGAATAAAGGCCGGGGTGCTTGCAACGAGGGACGCTCTCACTGAGAGAGCAACCACGTCGCTTCGTGCTGCGATGGGGCCTCCGGGGACGTTTGAGCGTTTGAGCGGTAGCGTTGCCGTCTCCGCCCAAATACTCCGTTTCTTCATCCGGGATGCTTCCCTCAATATCTCCCTGGCTTTCGACGCCGTTTATCTGCTCGATGCCTTCGGGGAGATTGTAGAGGCCTCACACGGGAACGCTCTTGGCTGCCATGCCGACGAGGCGCAACCGTTTTTTGTCCAATGTCAACTGACTGCGCTAGAGGCACTCGTCCACATGAATACAGCCGGGACACGGATCGATCCACCTTGGGAGAAGTCCCCTGTCCGTGCTGCCAGCCCGGACAGAAAGCGTTTTTCAGTCTGGCATACGATCTCCGTCGGCGGCAGGCAGCCGTCACGCAGGTCGGCAGGCGCAGTGGACGGCGAGGGCGCTATTGCGAGGCGGGAGCATTGGGTTCGAGCGCATCGGGCGGACTACCGAAGGGGCGCTGGGCTATTTGGACGGATCAACCAACTCATATGGATCCAGGAGCACAAGCGGGGCGATGCCGAGTTGGGGCGCGTCATGGCTGACTACGTTGTCCAGGTCGGGAGGAAGGTGTGATGGCGGCGCGCGAGGCGTTGGGTGTGAGGGTCACGGCGATGCGGGCGGCATCGAGCCAGCGGGAGCACGGCAGCCGGGCGCGGTACGTCGGGGGCTGCAAATGTCTGCTGTGCCGGGCAGCGAATTCCCGGTACAACACGGAGCGGACGGCCGCGCGATCGCAGGGGGATGTGCGCGACCTGGTTGAGCCTGCCGCGGCGCATGCACACCTGCTCCGACTGAGCCGGCGGGGCGTGGGCTATAAGGCCGTGGCTGATGCCGCCGGATTGGGGCGCAGCGTGGTCCAGGCGGTCCGCTCAGGGCGGGCGGTGAAGATCCGGGCGTCCACCGAGCGGGCGATTCTGGGGGTGACGTTCGAAGGCGCGGCGGATGGGTCGTTGGTGGATGCACGTCCGGCCTGGCGGTGTATCGATCAGTTGGTCGCGGATGGGTACACGAAGGTGTGGCTGGCGAGGCAGTTGGGCCAGCATGGGGCGGGCTTGCAGCTGGGCAAGACGCGTATGACGGCGCGGTCGGCGTCGCGAGTGGAGAGGCTGTATCGAAGATTCAGGCGGGGAGGATTTCACGTGACATACAGGTTGCGGGTGGATTTGGTGGTGGAGGCGGAGTCAGTGGCGGAGGCGCAGAGCCACGCGGCGAGCGTCGTGATGGCGGCGGACGAGGGAGGTTACTTCGGGCATATTTCAGGCGTCGGCATGGCGCGGGGTTACGTGGACGTGCAGCAGATCGGGGAGGCGGGGTGAGCATCCAACCACGATTGGCGGGAGGGCCGCTGAGTGAATCCGATTATCAATCGCTGGACGGGCGATGGATCTCGAAACAGTGCGCGGACGCGGCGCTGTTGCGACGGGTGGTATCGGTCGACGGGGCGGAGATAGTCGGGAAGAGCGGCCGCGCTGGGGATTATTCGGGAATTGTGATTCCGTACATCTGGCCGGGCGAGGCATCGGTGCGGCTAGAGCGCATCCGGCGCGACCATCCGGATCGCGAGCAGGGGCACGATGGGAAGCTGCGGGAGCGGGGCAAATACATGGGGCCGCCGGGGTGCGGAAATATCCTGTACATTCCGCCAGGCGTGGCGGAGTGGTACCTGCACGATTCGCGCATGCCGATCGTGATTGTGGAGGGCGAGTTCAAGACCCTTGCACTATGGCGGCTGGCGTGGCACGGGTTGGGCGAGTCGGCGGAATCGCCGGCGTTTCTGCCGGTGGGCCTGCAGGGCGTGTGGAATTGGCGGGGGGTGGTCGGGAAGACGAACGACGAGCATGGCAGCCGCGTGAACGTGAAGGGCGTGATCGCGGACATGGCGCGGATTCTCTGGGAGGGGCGGCGGGTGGTGATCGTCTTCGACAAGAACGTCGGGACGAACATGGACGTGGCGTATGCTCGGAAATTGCTGGCCAACGAATTGATGGAGCGGCACGTCGGCGAGGTGGCGTGGTTCGGCTGGCCGGCGGAGTTGGAAGCGGAGATTAACGGGATCGACGATCTGCTGGCGGCGCGCGGGCCGGAGCCGGTGATCAAGCTATTCGCGAAGGCGAAGGTGATCCGCGATAAGGCGAAGCGGAAGCCGACGGCGGCGGAGGCCGTGGCGCCAGGGTGGGGGGCGAAGCTACTAGAGGGCGATCGCGGGCCAAAGCCGCTACTGGCAAACGTCATGATCGCGCTCAGGTGGTCGGAAGAGTTCAAGGACGCACTGGCGTTTGATGAATTCTCAGTGCGCACGGTGGCGACGCGCGGGACGATCTGGGACGCGGAGCCATGCGACTGGACGGACTTTCACGATGCAAAGCTGGCGGATTGGATGCAGCACCAGCGGATCGACGTATCGCCGGCGGTGTGTACGCAGGCGGTGGAGGTTGTGGCGCGCGACCGGCCATTTCATCCCGTGCGGGAGTATCTGCGGAGGCAGGAGTGGGACGGCGAGCGGCGCCTGGACGAGATGATGATTCGCTACTTCGGCGCGAAAGACGATGCGGGTGGATACGCGCGAGCGGTGGGAGCGAAGTGGATGATATCGGCGGTGGCGCGAGTGATGGAGCCGGGCTGCCAGGCGGATCACTGCCTGATCTTCCAGGGGTTGCAGGGGCTGGGGAAATCGACGGCATTGCGCACGCTTGCGGGCGACGATTGGTTCAACGATGACATTGAGGATCTGGGGTCGAAGGACTCGGCGATGCAGATCCACGGGAAGTGGATCATTGAGCTGGGCGAGCTGGATGCGGTGGTCAGCGCGCGCAGCGAGATGTCGCGGGTGAAGGCGTTTATCACGCGGCGGATCGACCATTTCAGGCCGCCTTACGGGCGACGCACGGCGGATTTCCCGCGGCAGTGTGTGTTCGCGGGGAGCATTAACAAAGAGGAATATTTGCGCGATGAGACCGGGGCCAGACGATTCTGGCCGGTGAAGTGTACAAAGGCGGATGTGCGCGGGCTGGCGCGCGATCGTGACCAGCTGTGGGCGGAGGCCCGGTCGCGATATGAGGCCGGGGAACCGTGGTGGTTGGACTCGCCGGAGTTGACGTCCGCAGCGGAGACTGAGCAAGAAAAACGGTTCGAAGTTGATCCGTGGGACCAGCTTGTGTGGGATTATATGGAGGGGGCTCGCGCTGCGTGGCTGCAGGGCGGGAATCCGCTGGAGGCGTTTGGGGTCGGCGTCGAAGAAATCCTCGAGAAGGGGATCAAGAAAAAAGCCGAGGCGTGGACCCGGTTTGACCGTACGCGCGTGGTGGCGATCATGCGGATGCGGGGATTTGAGCTGAAGCAGGTGCGGCAGTTCGATAGTGACGGTAAGCCGGTTTTGGGACCGAACGGCAAGCAGCTTCGGCCATATCGATTCGAGTGGCCGGAGGCAGCGGCGGCAATCGCAGGAAAATAACTTGTCTTGCGTCACAAGACAAACTCACAAGACAGTCACAAGACACGTAAGACAAAACCGTTCGTCACAAGACGAGCGGTTTTTTATTGTCTTACAGCGTCACAAGACATACGGAGTTACAAGACAGCGCAACTTAGTGAGAACAAAGATTGTCTTACTTGTCTTGTCTGTCTTGTCTAAAACTGGAACCGTTCGGGAAGTATAGATATGGTTGGGTGGTGGGGTGAATACACGCACATATAACGTGCGCCTATACGTGCGCGAATCCTGGAGCCTGGAACAAGCGAGCCACCATCGGCAGCGGGATGTGCTTGACAACCCAAATTGGTTGGTGGTAACTTCCTTGGTGTCCGGTGTACTTGCCCGAATCGAGCACACTGGGTTGTGCATAACTCTCCTTCACCTGGGCGCGACACGACTCCGACGCTGTAAGTCGAGCGGCGGTCGAAGCCTCTTCCAAGACAAACAGACAACTTAGGATTCCCCAACCCCTTGGGTCCTTCCCAGGGGGGGGTAGCCCGCGCGGGTAAATTGATGGCGGGGCGACGGGCTTTGAAGGTTTGAAAACTGGGTTTCAAGGGTTTCAAGGGTTTAGCGGTTTCGGTTTCAGGCTATGGCATTGGTCTCCAGAAACGAGTACGCGGCGCTGAAGGGCGTGAGCCACACGGCGATCAACAAGGCCGTGAACAAGGGCGAGATTCCGCTGGTGGACGGGAAGATCGACGCCGAGGCCCCGAACGCCTGGGAAGAGCGGCGGCGGGAGATCGCGAAGCCGGAGGCGAGCGCGCCGGTGATGCTCAACACGAAGGCGGACGCGGAGCGGCGGCGGGAGCAGGCCAGGGCAGACATCACGGAGATGGAGGCGCGCCGGATCAAGGGCGAGCTGGTCTCCGTCAAGGACGTGCAGCGGGCGCTGGGCGCAATGATCACGCAGGTGCAAACCAAGCTGCTGCTGATGCCGAGCCAACTGGGATTCAAGCTCGCGGTCACGAACGACGTGACGGCCTGCGAGCGCATTTTAGACGGGGAGATTCGCGCAGCCCTGACTGAGCTGAGCCAGTGGGAGCCGGAGAGTGCGAATGCTGCATGACACGCGGAGAGCAAATCGTACGGGACTTATCGCGACTGTTTGCGCCGCCGCGGCATATCTCTGTTTCGGAGTGGGCAGACCGGTATCTGTACCTGTCGCCGGAGTACGCAGCGAAGCCGGGAAAGTTCACCTGCTATCCGTTCCAGCGCGGGCCGATGGACAGCTTCAGCTCGCCGGATACGTGGCAGGTGGTGATCAAGGGCGCCACGCAGATTCTGAAGACGCTGGTCAACCAGGCGGTGATCGCGTGGATCATCGATACCGATCCGGGGCCTGTGTTGGTGGTGAACGAGCGCGAATCGGATGCGGACGCATTCGGCAAAGAGCGCATCGGGCCGATGACGCGGGACACGCCGCGGCTACAGGGGAAACTATCCGACTCGGGCAGCCGGCGGAGCAAGAACACGCTGCGGGAGAAGTGGTTTCCGGGCGGGATGCTGGCGATCACGTTTGCGAGCGCGCCGGGCAACCTAGCGCGGCGATCCATCCGGTATCTGATCTGCGAGGAGGAGGACAAGTGGCCGGCGAGTTCGGGCGGCAGGGGCAATCCGTTCGCGATGGCGTTGAGCCGCACGGATACGTATCGCGGCCGGAAAAAGGTGATCCGATCCAGCTCGCCTTCGAAGGTGAATTCGGCAATCGACCGGGCCTATCAGGATTCGGACCAGCGGGAACTTTTCGTGCCCTGCCCACATTGTGGCGCGATGCAGAGCATGATGGAGAAGTTCTTCACGCAGGTGCGGTGGGACGAGACACTGTTGACGCGCGAAGAGCAGGCAGCCTCGGCGCGGTATTACTGCGAGGATTGCGACCAGCCGTGGGACGACGTGCAGCGGACGGAAGCCGTGGATCGCGGGCAGTGGATCGCGCAGGCGCCATTCAACGGGATCGCCGGGTATTGGATTTCAAAGCTTTATTCTCCCTGGAAGACCTTGCCGGAAATCGTAATGGATTTTCTGGCAAAAAAGGACAATCCGATCGAGTACATGACCTTCGTCAACGAGACGCTGGCGGAGAACTGGGTCGAGCCTGGGGAGACGGTGGAGTGGGAAGGGCTGCTGAAGCGGTGCGAAGAGTACCCGGTGGGGATCGTGCCGAGGGGCGGACTATTTCTGACGGGCGGCGGAGATGTGCAGCACGACCGGATCGAGGCCGAGATGGTGGCGTGGGGCCGGCGCCGGGAGAGTTGGAGCATCGACTACCGGGTCTTCGAGGGGGATACGTCGCGGCCGGAGGTGTGGGAGCGGTTCTGGACCTTCGTGCACTCGACTTGGCCCACGCAGGGCGGCGCGGTGATGCCGTGCTCGCGATTCTTCCTGGACTCTGGCGATCAGTCGCACGTGGTGTACGACCAGGTGCGGCGGCAGCCCTCGAACCGTGTGGTGGCGATCAAGGGCGCGCACAAGGGCCTGCTGCCGGTGAGCCAGCCTTCCGCGGTGGATGTGACCATCGCGGGCCGAAAGATCAAACACGGGCTGCGCATCCGGCACGTACTCAGCGGATTCTTCAAGGGCGAGCTGTACGCGGACCTGAAAAAGTCGATCGAGGAGGAAATCCCCAACGGGTATTGCCATTTTCCGAAAGGGCAGTACTACGGCGAGGAACATTTCCGGCAGCTCTGCTCCGAGCAGTTGGTGACCTGGCAGGACCGGAGCGGGCGGGTACACCGGGACTGGAAACAGAAGCGGCCGCGCAACGAGGCGCTGGATTGCCGGGTATACGCACGAGCCGCGGCATACGACCTGGGGATGGACCGATTTGCGGAACATCACTGGGCACAGTTGGAGGCACTTTTACAGGGCGAGTTATTTTCGCCAGAACCAACAGCGGCGGCAGACTCGGCGCCAGTGGAATTACCGCCCGCGCCACATCCCCCCGCGCCTCCACTACCGACGGTTCCGGCGATGCTGGTCGCGCCGCGCCGGAGGATGCAGGTGCGGTTATGTTGAGTGCACGCGCGTGCAACGGGAGGAATGCCTGATGGCCTACGCAACAGCCGATCTCGACGTGATCATCGTGAAGCTGGAAGGGTCACTGGCGAAGGGTTACGCCGAGGTGACACACGAGGGTAATCGCCTGGTGTACCGGAGCCCGGCGGATATCCTCAAAGCGATCGCGTACTTCAAATCGCTGTACAACGATGCCACGGACGCGCCCACTTCGACGACTCCGAAGAAGCGGCAGTTCTTCATGTGGGGAGGCGGCATCTGAGCTATCTACAAAATCTCGGCAGGGCATTTCTAGGAAAGCCCTCGGCAATCAATCCGGGCGGCTACCAGGGAGCATCCGGCGGGCGCCGCCTGGTGAACGTGGGCGCGAGCACGCGCGGCGCGAGCAGTCTGGCGTTAAGCGATGGTCCGATGCTGACGGCGCGGGCGCGCAAAGCGGCGATGGACGACGCGATGGCGTCGAACGGCGTGGCGAGTTTTATTGCCGAGGTGATTGGGACCGGGATCCGGCCGCACTCGCGGCATCCGAATCTGGACCAACGCCGCCGGCTCGAGCGGGAATTTTCGTTGTGGACGTCGCAAGCGAGCGCGGCGCGGAAAGTGGGGCCGGGCGGAAAACCGGACAGCCTACAGAATTTTTACACGCTACAGGATCTCATCTGCCGCAATGTGATCGAGGCCGGAGAAGCATTTGCCCGGCTTCGCCCGCGGCTGGCCGATGACCTGTCTCCGATGGGCTTGAGGGTTCCGTTGCAAGTCGATTTGATCGAGCCGGAGCAGTTGCCGTTCTGGAAGATGAGCGGCGACATGAGCTCGCCGACCAACCTCATCCGCGGCGGAATCGAGTTCGACCAGATCCAGCAGCGGGTGGCGTACCATTTCTACCGCCAGCATCCGGGCGACTCGACCATCTGGCCGAACGCCTTTGAAGTAGTTCGCGTGCCAGCGGAGAGCGTGCTGCACGTGATGGAGTACTCGCGCGGGAGCCAGATCCGCGGGATTACGCCGCTGGCTCCGATCATCCTACAGCTGGCGGACGTGAAGGATTACGACGACGCGGAGCGGCTGCGGCAGAAGCTGGGCGCTTACCTGTTCGCGTGGCGGAAATCGCTAACGCCGGACGATCCGAACATGGAGAACACTGACCAGGTCGGGACGGACCTGGCGCCGGACGGGGCGGGGTACGTGAATGCGCAAGCCGGCACGTTGACGATGCTGGACACGAACGCGGGTGAGGAGTTCGGATTCTGGGCGCATCCTGGCGTCACGAACACATACGAGACATTCATGCGGATCCAGCGGCAGAGTCAAGCCGTGGTGATGCGCATTAGCTACGAGATGTTGACCGGGGACATGAACCAGGTCAATTACAGCAGCGCGCGAGTCCGCCTGCTGACGCTGCGGCGGATCTGGAAGAAGTTCCAGTTCAGCGTGATTCAGGAGCAGTTCTGCCGGCCGCTATGGCGGGCGTGGCTGGACGCGGCGGCGATCGCGGGTGTGATCGATACGGCGGATTACCGGAAGAATCCGGACTTCTATCTGGACGTGGAGTGGAGCGGGCAGCCCTGGGAGTGGGTGGACCCGGTGAAGGACGTGACGAGCGTACGGATGGAGATCGAGGCCGGGTTGACGAGCAGGGAGGCGGAAGTGGCGGCGCGAGGCCGCGACGTCCAGGTGGTGGACGAGGAAATCAAGCGCGATCACGATCGCGAGAAGCAACTGGGCATCGTGCCGGTATACGGGAATTCGCGGGTATCGGAGACGGTCCCGCCGGGCGATAACGAGGAGCTGGCAGGGACGGAGCCGGCGCCGGGAGTGAAGAAATGATCACGTTGCCAAGACTGGCAGGACGGATTTTCGGAACGCCGCTGGCGATCGAGCAGAGCAAGCTCGCGGCGATTGTGGCGGCGGTGGGTCCGCGCCTGCAGGGCATGCCAATGGCCGACATGGGCGGCGGGGCCGACCGGAGCGAATCGTGCTACCAGGTGACGGCGGATGGGATCGCGGTGATCGGTATCCAGGGGACGCTGGTCAGCAAGACTTCAGGGATGGACGCGTTGAGCGGCCTACGGAGTTACGCAGACGTACGGGCGGATTTCCAGCGGGCGCTGGCGGACGGTCGAGTTCGGGCAATCCTACTCGACCTGGATTCACCTGGCGGCGAAGTACAGGGGATGTTCGACCTGGCGGACGAGATGTACGCGGCGCGCGGGACGAAGCCGACCTGCGCATTTGCATCGCAGGCGTGCTCGGCGGCCTACCTGCTAGCGAGTACGGCGGATTATGTGGTGGCGCCGCGGGATGCGTGGACCGGCTCGGTGGGCATCATTGCCATGCAACTGGACGAATCCGGCGCGGATGAGATGGCCGGATTGAAGTACACAGCGGTGTATGCCGGCGCGCGAAAAAACGACGGAAATCCGCATGAGCCGCTATCACCGGAGGCTCTGGGCTGGCTACGCGCGACCGTAGACAAAATGTACGGGATGTTCACCGCGGCGGTGGCGCGGAATCGCGGTATCCCGGCGGCGGCGATCCAGAAGATGGAATCGGCGGTCTACGTAGGCTCGGATGGGCTGGCACCTGGCCTGGTGGACGAGGTCGGGACATTCGAGGCGGCTCTCGCACTGTTAGGGAGTACGACGCAGGCAGGACATACCCGAATGGTGAAGGGAAGAGTTCACGAGGCGCTGCTGGCAAGCGCGCAGCAGCCGGAGGCACCGGCAGCACTACCAATTTTAGAAAGCTCTGCGGCATCCGCCGCGAGGATGGAGGAAGCGATGGAAGGAACGACGGGAGCGGCGGAGGCCACAGTACCGACGGCCGCTGAGATCGAGGCACGGGTGGAGTTGGCCCGGGCGGCAGGCTACGCGGAAGCGCAACAGATTGCAGATCTGTGCGCGATTGCGGGTTCGCCGGCGCGCACGGTGGAGTTCATCGGCGCAAAGAAAAGCGCGGCAGACGTGAAAGCGACGCTGCTGCAGGAGCGGGTGAAGGCAAACGCGGGAATCAGCAGTAAGACCGGTGCTCCGGCCGAGCTGCAGACGGGCGTGATGCCGGGGACCGATGCAACCGCAGGGGAAAGCCACGGAAAGGCAAAGCCCTGGTCGCAGGTACTGGAGGCCGTGGGCCTGAAGAAAAAGGGGGTGGTCTAGCAATGACGAAAACACGGAAAGTCTGCTTCGGATTGGTGGGGCTGCTGGCGCTCCTGGCGCTTGTGCTGGTACCCGGGGTATCTGGTTTTGTGCTCGCGGCGGGGCTGGGCCTCGGCCTGGTGGGAACCACGATCACGGAAAATTCCCGCATCTCGGACGTATTACTGTTCGAGGGCGAAGAGGATGTCAATTTCATCCGCGACGCAGTAGTCCTGGTATCCGGGACGGCGGCGTGCGTGGTGGGGCAGGTGCTTGGGGAGATTACGATCGGAACGGCGACCAGCGCGACTAAATCCGGCGGCAACACCGGTACGGGAACGCTGGCGGTGGACGGCACGGCACCGGTGCAGGCGAACGCGATCGCTGGCATTTATCAAGTCCGAGTGGTTTCGACGGGTCTGTACCAGGTGACAGATCCGAAAGGCCTATCTTTGGGCGAGGCAACGTTCGCCTCGGGCGGCACCTCGACGTGGACCGACCGAATCAAGTTCCTGCTGACGGACAACGCATCGACGCACTTCGTGGCAGGCGATGGGTTCGACGTGACGGTGGCTGTGGGTTCCGGCAAATACACGCAGGTGACGCCGGCCGCGGTGGACGGTTCGGCAGTCGCATGCGCGGTGCTGTTGCAGGCGGCGAATCCGGCCTCGGCAGATGTGACCGCAGTGGCGGTGACGCGGCCGCCGGCGATCTTCAAATCGACGGGGTTGGTGTGGACGAGCGGTATGACAACTCCGCAGAAGACCACAGCGACCGCGCAGCTGCAGGCGTTGGGGATGCCGACGAGGACGGCCGTGGGCGCTTAGGCGCTCCGAAAGGGGAATCAATCGATGAGCATTGAAATCTTAGACGTATTCAAACAGGACGCGTTCAACGCGGTATCGCTTTCGAACGCGGTGAACGACATCACGCCGACCTACGGCCGGCTGGGCGCGCTGGGAATCTTCACGCAGGAAGGTGTTACCCAGCGCACGGTAGCGGTGGACTTCGACCCGATCACGAATGCGCTGGTTCCGCAGTCGCAGTGGGGCGGTCCGGGCACCGCCAACAAATCGGCGCTGAGCAAGTCGAAGAGCTTCCAGATCCCGCACTTCGCGATGAACGATCTGATGCTGGCGGCCGACTTGCAAGGCCGCCGCCGTCCGGGTTCCGACATGGTGCAGGACATGCAGTATGTCACGGCGAAGAAGATGCGCGAGCTGCGCGTGAAGCTCGAGCAGCAGCAGGAGTGGATGCGGCTGGGCGTGTTGCGGTCCGGCCAGGTGAAGGATGGCGCGGGCAACCTGATTCTGGATATCTACTCCGACTTCGGGATCAGCCAGATAGCGACCGGCTTCGCGCTCGGCACCAGCACGACGGATGTCATGGGTAAGATCGCCGCCGTGAAGCGCAATATCATCAACGCGCTGCGCGGCGAAATGATCACCGGATTCCTGGCGATCTGCTCCGACTCGTTCTATGACGCGTTCGTTTCCCACGCGAACGTGAAGGCGGCCTTCACGTATTTCCAGAACAACAACGGGCAGAATCTTTCGCAGGACTACTCGGGTGGTTCGGCGCCAGCCGGCCAGGTGCGCGGATTCACGTTCGGCGGCAACGAACTGCCGGTGACCTGGATCAACTACACGGGCACTGTGCCGGATTCGAGTGGTTCCGCGCAGGCGCTAGTGGATACAGATTCCGCCTACATGCTGCCCTTGGGCACCAGCGTGTTCAAGGAGTTCTACGCACCGGCGGATTACATCGAGACCGTCAACACGGACGGTCTCCCGTTCTACGCCAAGCAGGAGCGGATGAAGTACGACAAGGGGATCGAGCTGGAGTGCCAGTCGAACCCGTTGCCGATCTGCCTCAAACCGGCGTGCGTGCAACAGCTCACGAAGACGTAGTTTCTCCTGTGATTCTCCTGTGACTTGGGGAGGCGCGCGGGCGTCTCCCCGATTTTCCGAGGGTGAACGATGAGCGACTTGGATGATGCGATTGCGGATTCGAATTCGGCGTGTCTGGAGGTGATGGGGTTGCCTATCACGTACCAGCCGCTGATCGGGGATGCGATCGAGACGTATTGCTGGCTGGCGAAGCCGACGGTACCGCAGGGCGCGGCGCCGGCGTATTTCGGGGAGATCGAAGTGGACCCGAGCATCGTGACGAATCCGAGGATGGGGGACACGGTGGTCTGGGCTGACGGGGGGATATATGTGGTGAAGGCGGTGATCAATCCGCCGCGCGGGCTCTGCAACCTGACGCTACATCGCAGAGTGCAGGCGCGCGCACATGGCGGGGCACTGTGAGCGCGATTCAGGTCTCGCGGCTGGTGCGGAGCGCGCTCGAAACGCGGTTCGATGCGGTGTTTAGCACTGCACTCGCCGCAGCTTGTGCGGAGTTTGGGATTCCGCAACTGGCGTATGTGATCGATTTCAGCGGGACGGAGCCGGCGCTGGAGCCCGCTACCGGACCGGACCAGGTTCCGACGCAGAACTATTTCCGGGGGGACTGGTCACTGGACGAACTGCTGGCGATCCGGGAGCCGGATTTTCCGGTGCTGGCGATGTGGACGGGGAGCGGACAGAACCTACACCTGCAGATGCCGCGGACGTTCAGCGGCTACCTCGAGGTGTTCTGGCGGATCTTCCTGCCGATTCCGATGCGGATGTCGGGCCTGGTAGATCTGCGGGAGGCGACCGAGGCGGCGATGCTGGCGTGCCTGGACGCGGAGTTGGTGGTGGCGAGTTATCGAGGCGATCTATCCTGGGACCCGCCTTCGGAGCCGCGGGTGGTGAGCCAGGATGAAGACAAATTGAGCCTGGTGCAAAGCGTGACTTACCGGGCATCTTTCGAGGTGAATGTATGACGACTGCCGTATACGTGTTTGTGGGGTCGGCGCCCTCCCACATGATGGGCGTTTTTTCGATGCGCGAATTCGGGCAGCGGGTTTCGCTGACGGAAGAGCAGGCTAAGGACGCGGTGCTGGGCGGGTCGGCGCTGGTGAAGGCGGAGGAGTTCGACGCGCTCGGCGTGACGGCGGAGGAGCAGCGGAAGTACGGGCCGTTTGGCGCGCACGAGACGGCGCCGGCCGAATTCACGGCGAAGCGGAAGGCGGCGCTGCTGGCGGTACACGCGCTGCGCGAAGAGTTGGCGGGTCCGGAGGAGGGCAAGTAAATGTCTGACGTTTTCGTAAGAAATCAACAATGCTTCCCGCAGCTGCAGAGCGCGTTCGACGCGATTCCGAACACAACGGGAACGGCGACGGTCAGCAACTCCGACTGCTGCCTGATCACGAGCCTGACGACGGAGGCAAAGGTCAACGAGATCGAGCGGCCGGACTTGACGGGCTCACTGGACCGGATCGTGGCGCAGGGCGGCCGGCGCATCGCGAGCTGGGCGGCATCGATGTCGGCGGCTCCGAACGGCGCGGCGGGGACGGCGCCGGACTGCAAGAACTTCCTGCAGGGGATCTTTGGCGCGGCGGGGACGGTGGTGGCCTCGACCTCGGTGACGTACTCCCTGGCGGACGCGTTGTTTTACCTGGCGATCTGGGACTTCATGAATCTGGTGCCGAACGCGACACAGAAATGTTGCTTCAACTCCCTAGTTCAGAAGTTCGAGGCGGCGTTCGGCGGCGATGTGCCAACGTTCAGTTTTAGCGGTGAGGGCTCGTGGGTGTACGACAACGACCAGGCCGCGGACGGCACAACGCCGACGGCGGCGAAGGGCGGGCTGACGGCGTGGCCGAGCGTACCGAGTTCGCCAGTGGTAAACGGCACGTTTCCGCAGGGCTTCAAGGTGACGGCGACGATCGATTCGAACGCCTACACGAATATCGTGAGCGGCAAAGTGGCGCTGTCGGTGATGCGCGAGCTACTGAAGACGGGCAATACCGAATTCGCGACGGCAGGCGTGCCGGGCGATCGCCTGGTGAACCTGGACTGGAGCATGGCGGATAACGACTCCGCAAACTTGCGGACGCTGAAGCAGAAGGCGTTCACGCGCACGCCGGTGAATGCGACGTTTGTGATCGGGACGGTGGCGGGCAACATCTGGACGCACCAGCTGAACAATATCATCGTGCCGAAGCCGACGTACTCGGCGCAGGGCACGCGCCGGGTAGTGAACTTCAGTGGCGCGGTGGCATATCCCTCGAGCATCAGCGCGAAGGATCAGTATACGTTGAAGGCGACGTAGTTCGCGGGGGTTGTGATGGTGGTGCATTCGAGCACGTTGCAGATCGAATCGAAGGCGGTCCCGGGGGTCGCCTTCGTCATTCGCAAGATGACCGCGGCACGGCGGGAAGCGCTGGACGAGCGGATGGCCGAGGCGCTGGAAGAGGCGCGGCCGCTGCGGGAACAGATGCAGCCGCTGGTCAAGGAATACCAAGCGGCGGTGGAAACGGCGAAGACGACCGGGGCGGAGTTCACCTTCCCAGAAGATCGCTTGAAAGAGATGGTCGAGCTCGGGGAGAAAATCAACCGGATCGACACGACGCGACTGACGCCGATGCGCGTGGCGTACGGGCTGGTGCGGATCATCGGACTGTCTTACCAGGACGATGAAGAGACGACGGTGCTGGCGCCGACGCTGGAACTGCTGCGGGATCGCGGGCCGGACGTGTTGTACTTTGAGATCGCCCGGGCGGTGCGGCGGGAACTGGGCCTGGAACCGGACGAGGTCGAAAATTTAGAGTCGCCCTCCACTTCGGCCGCAGCGGTGGATGGGGGCGCGAAGAGTGGGAGTGCGGATGCTGCCGGCAGGCTGGTCACGATTACCGGCGCGGGTGTACCAAGTACCACGGTCCTGGAAAATGTGAATGCGACGGTCACAGCCGGAGCGCAGTCGACGACGGCAGCGTAGTCTGGCGGGCTCATTACCGCGAAGGCAGCGGCAAGAGCGAGATGACGTACGAGGTGGACGTCGAGAGTTGCGAGTGTCCGGTGGCGCGGATTACGGAGGCGAGCCTGAAGTGGATTGCGAAATTCATGAAGGCACGCCGGGTGCATGAAGCGACGGGCGGAGTAGTGGGTGGCATGGACGCATCCCGGTGGTCCGCGCGGTGGTTTGACGCGGTGGAGACGATCCAGGGCGAGTTAATGGCGCAAGAAAATGCGCGAGTGCAGGCGATGGGAGCAAGGGAGTAAACCACGATGCCGATGCCGACGATCACGATCAAGAAAACGAAGGACGGGCGGCCGGTGGCGTGGTTTCGCGAGCAGGCGGGGATCGTGCGGACGAGCGTCGGGGTGATCGGCGCCGGCTGGGTGAAGGCGGAGAAGGTGCGGCTGCTGGCGGAGTACGGCATTCAGCTGCAGCTACAGCAGGCGGCGGCGGGGATCGGAAGCGGCGGCGCGCCGATGAAGGCTCTGAGCGGGTCGGTGGTCCGGTACGACAAAGAGGCCAAGGGGTTCCGTCGGGAAGGCTATGGGCAGTGGAAGGCAGCGCACGGACTGGCGCCGATCCGCGATCTGCGGGGTCCGGGGAAAGACGGACACATGCTCGACGATATCCGCGTCAACTATGTGGACGACAAGCGGGCGACGTTCGCGATCACGCGGAATGCGGGCCGGATCAAGGCACTGGCGAACGAACGGCGCTCGCCCTGGTGGGGATGGTCGCCGGCGAGCGTGCGGGCGCTGGCACAGCGGAGCGGGGAGATTTTCCCGCAGGGCGTGGCGGAGCGGCTGATGACGCTGGGGCTGGCAGGGGCGACGTCGATGAGCGGGGCGGGGCGGATGCTGCGGAGGGTCGCGTAAATGGGTACGGCGACAACGCGGTTTTTATCGGTAGTGGAGGCGCAGAGCGTCGGCACGGCCGATGTGGAGAAGTTGGCGCAGAGTTTCGACCGGGTGGCGGCCTCGATCGATAAAGCGAGCGAGAGTTCGAAGAAGGTCTCGGAGCATCCGGGGTTCGACAATTTCGCGGCAAAGGTGAAGTCGGGGATTGAGGATCCGCTGGGCACGGCCGGCGCAGCGATTGAAAACCTCTTGAAGGGGATGGGGCCGCTGGGCGCGGGACTCACTGTGGGCGGCGCCGTATTCGGAGCGCTGAGCGCGGTGGCATTCGAGGCGGCGCATTCGCTGGGCGAGTATGGGCTACAGATTCAGAATGTAGCGTTGCGGACGGGGCTGACCACGAAAGAAGTGGGGCAGTTTGGGTATGCGGCGCGCATGACCGGGCAGGACGTGAGCATCTATGAAAAGATGATGCGCGGCCTGACGGATGCGACCGACGATAATTCCGAGAAGGGACAGAAGGCGCGCGATGTCATCAAGGGCATGGGCATCGAGATGCGCGGCGCCAATGGCGAACTGAAGCCGACCTCGACACTATTGCTGGACATTTCGGAGGGGTTGGGCGGGATGAAGAACGCGCTGGAGCGGGCGACCGCAGCGCGGGCGATCTTCAACCGGGTCGGAATCGAAGGCATCCCGGTGATTTTGGGCCTGGCGGAGAATGTGGCGCGGGCGAAGGAGATGGGGCTCGGGGCCGGGGAAGAGGATGTCAAGCGGTGGGAAAACTACCACCGGGCAATCACCGAAGTGGAGGTTTTGTGGGAGCGCCTCGGGCGCAAGTTCAAAGAGCCGCTGGCGGCGGTGATCACGTTCGCGCTGAAGGATACGAGCGGGAAGCAGTACACGTACGAGGATCTGGTTAAGCGAGGGATTAACTTCGGCGGGTATACGCAGGACAGCGGCTACCAGAAGAATCAGGTGCTGCGCGGCGCCGGGTTCGGCGGCCTGGTGGACCAGCGGGACGCGTGGAATCTTCCAGTGAGCCTGGAGCGGCAGGATGCGGCGGACCGACTGATCTTCGCCAGGGAGCGCGGGGATGCGGCGGTTAAGGGGTTCCAATCGCGCCGCGGGGCGGACCTGCAGTACCAACTGAAGGCGGCGGAAGATGCGCTGAAGGGGATGGGCGAACCAACGGCTGGAAAGAGTTCGGCCGAGGACGTGGCGGCGTATGAGCGCGCCATGAAGAAGGTGGATGGGCTGAAGGCGCAGATCCAGCACACGAAGGATCTGGAGGCGGCGGAGAAGTCGCTGGCGGCGTTCGAGAAAGAGGCGGGGGACAAGGGCAAGAGCGAAATCGATAAGATCTACGAGCGGCGGGATGCGGAGGTAGCGAAGGGGGCGAGCCCACTGCGCGCGGGGTATGCGGCAAACCTGGAAGTTGCCGCGGTAGTGAATAAGCAGGCCGCGGACCTGGCGGAGGGTTGGGCGAAGCTCACACGCGAGAACCGTGACGCGGTCGCAAAGATGGGCGATGAAATGGTGCAGGGCGGCAATGAGGCCGCAGTGCGCTATACGGACGCGTGGATCAAGGCGGCGGATCGGATTCGGGAGCTCAGTAAAACCGGGCAACTGCGGCGGCGGGAGTCGAGCGCGGGGCAGGACATTGCGATGCTTGGGCTCGCGGCGCAGCCGGGGCAGGAAGTGGAGCTGGCGAACGCGATGTACAGCCGGCGGATCGCGCTAGCGAACGAACTGCACAAAATCTCGATGGACGAGGCGCGGACTGAGCGGGATGCGGGCAAGGCGCAGCTGGAGACGGCGGAAGCGTACCTCGCGCTGAAGCAGGCTACGTTCGACGCTGACGAGCAGCACGAACTGATGCTGGCGGAGTTGCAGCGGAAGCGGCTGGACGATCTGCGGAACTTGAGCGGGCAGGCGTTCGATGCGCTGTTGCGGGGCGGGAAGGGCGTCGAGGACTTCCTAAAGGGTATGGCGTTGGGCTGGGGCCGCACGATGTTCCAGAACGCGGCAGTGACGCTACTACAGGGGCAGAGCGGGCATCTGGCGCTGCCGGGGCAGGGTACGGCGGAAGATCCGACATTTTTGGGGAAAGTGCTGCGAGGGACGCCATTCGGGACCGATCCACTGAAGGATGGCGGGGCGATGAAGCTGACGGCGGCAGGCGGCCAGCTTTCGACGGCGGCGCAACAGTTGATGATGGCGGCGCGGGCGCTGGCCACGTCACGGAGCGGGGGCGGCGGCGGAATGCCGAGCGGCGGAGCATGGTCGAAGGTGTTCGACGGCGGGGGATCGGCAAGCGACCTGAGCCCGGCGGAGTTGGACCAGGCGTGGGCGAGCCTGAAGGATTCGAGCGCGTGGGGTCCGGACGCGGGATGGACGGGCGGCCAGTCGGCGACGGCGAGCGCGAGCAGTGGCGGCGGGATGGCTGCCGGGGCGGCGAAGGGCGTGGGGATCGGGATGGCGGCGGCGGCCGGGGCGTTCGGCGCGTACTCGGGATTCAAGGCCGGGGGAGCGCAGGGTGCGCTATCGGGGACGGGAGCGCTGGCCGGCGGGGCGGGCGCGATTATGGCGCTGAGCGGGGTGGCGGGACCGGCGGCGCCGATCGTCGCGGGCGTCGGAATGGCTCTGGGGCTGGTGGCGAGTTTATTGGGCGATCCGAAGCAGCTGCGGACGAAGGCGGAGAACACACTGCTGACGGATTCGCAGTACACGATGCCGACGGCGACGAGCTATGCGAGGGACCGGTACGGGAACGTGACGGACCGCGATATGAGCGGGAATATGCGGCCGATTATTCAGGTGAATCTGCCGGTGAGCGCGATGGATTCGACAGATGTAATTGCGCGGGCTCCGGCGATTGCGGATGCGCTGAGCCTGGCGCTGGAAGGGCGGATTTCGCCGCGGCTGGCGACGAACCTGCGGAATGTGGCGACGGGGCGATGAGGGAATACGTGATAGTCGCGGTGTGTGACACGGGGCACTCGATGGCGCTACGGATGGAGGGCGGGTTCGGCCGTGAGGCGGCGGAGGGGCTGGCGGGCCTGATCGATGGATCATCGGCGATGTATCTGCAGCGGATTGGTGCGGATTCGGTGGTGGGGAAGTGCGGGATCTGCGGGGCGGGGTTTCGGTGCGAGGTGGTGGAGGAGTTGCGGGCTGAGGGCGAAGCGCCGGCGCGGGACGCCGACGAAAAAGAGATTAGCGGGACAGGCCGGGAGGCCTATCCTACGCCGGATGGGTGCGGGCGATTGACGGAGGGGGACTGATGCCGGCGACGTTTCCGACCACGGTAGCGCTGCGGTACCCGGTGACGCAGACGGTGGCGATACCGGTGGATGTGGCGGAGTTCCTAGATGGGACAGAGCAGCGGTGGCGAACGGCGGATGGGTTACAGGGATTCGAACTGACGTTTCCGGATGTTCCGCTAGCGGACCTGGCGGACCTGCGGACATTCTGGAACACGGTGAAGGGGCGCTTTGATTCCGGGTTCAGCTTCACGTTCCAGGGCACCAGTTACGCGGACCTCGGGCTGGAGGCGGACGACTTCACGGAGGTCGAGGCGAAGGCGGAGAAGACCAGCGTCACGGTGAAGATGCGGCAGACGGTGACACATGGGACGTATACGGGGACTCCGGTGGCGGCGTATCCGGCGCTGTACGGGGCGGTGGTGGGACAGCGGCCGTTCACGGCGAAGCCGAAGTGGCTGACGACGCGGAACGATCTGGCGAGCGGGCCTCGGTATGCGTGGGCGGAGCGCACGGCCGCGAAGTGGGCGTGGACGATCGAGCATCCGTGCCTGACGGCTGCGGAACTGGCGGCGCGGCTGGCGTTCTTCATCGCGCAAGGCGGGAAATTGCGAGGGTTCAGTTTCACCGATCCGAATACGGGCGTCACGCACGCGAACTGCCGGTTGGATATGGATTCGCTGGCGGTGCGGTGGTTGGGGGCGGGGCAGTGTTCGGTGACGGTGGAAATTGCGGAGTATCTGGTATGAACGTCGAATTGAGCATGGTGGTGGAGCAACGCCTGGGCGAGGCCGCGAAGGCGCGGATCGAGGGGCGCGAGGTTTGGTTTGAGGTGCGGACTAGCGGCGAGCGGCGGCAGTACGTGGCGCTGTACCGGGTGAACGAACAGACACAGGCGACGGCGCATGTAATCTTCGCGGGAGATGGCGGCCGGGCGTTTGAGGCGCATGTGGCTGCGTGCAGGAAGAAGTACGAAGAATTGGCGGCGGAGGTTTGGGTATGAAGATTCGAGTGTTAGCGATGGATGGGGACTGGTCAGACGGGATGGCGCGGCTGGTGGCGGAGTTTTTGCACGCGGGTGCAGAACGGGAGCTAACGACGGTGGATCTGGCGCGCGAAGTGCGGGCGGCGGAACGGGCGGCGGAGACGGAGATTCTGGGGGCTGGGTCGGTGGCTGGGTCGACGTATACGCTGCCGGCGGATCTAGCGGCTCCGGTGGCGGAGATTCGCGGGGCGGCAGGCGGCGGCATACAGGGTAAAGCGCCTGCGGCGAAAAGAACAGTAGCTAGACCGGCCACGAAAAACGATGGCCTGTCCCACTTGCAGGAACGGCCGAGAACGATTACGGAAGCGGTGAAGGCGGAGTGCATCGAGGTGCTGAAGGCGCGCCCGCTGACTTCGGTGCAGATTATCGGGCTGCTCAAGCCGAAGGGACGGACGGCGGCGCAGGTATACCCAGCGTTGAAGGAGTTGCGGGATACGAAGGCGATCGAGACGCGGAACGACGAAAACCTGGAGAAGCGGAATTACCTGCTGAGCTAAACGCATGCCGACTCCGCCCACTATCAACGATGTGAAAGAGCGGGCAGTAGGACTCTGCCCGCTCTTTCTGTTCGATTTCGCATTTGCGGGCGGCGGGACGCTTTCGGTGTGCTCGCATCCGGTCACGTACGGGTCGGTGGCTTACGAGGCGCGGGTGATGCAGCAGCAGGTAGACGCGATCCAGGCGCTGAGTCCGCACGGGATCGATGTGCCGGGGTCGATTCAATTGACGCTGGCGGACGCGGACAAGTCGCTGTGGGCGATTGAGCTATCGGACGGGTTCCGCGGGGCGCGGGTGCAGGTGACGTTCGGGTTCTACAATTTCGACGACGGGACGTGGAGCGAAGTGATTGTACCGTTCCTGGGACGGTGCAACCGGCCGGAGGTGGATGACGAGACGCTGAAGGTGACGGCGAGCTTCATCCTCAACCTCGAGGCGAAGATGCTGCCGAGTTATCCGATACAGGCGCGGTGTCCAAAGCTGTTTCCGGGGACGACGGCGGCGAAGGCGCTGGCGGCGATTCCAGGGAGCATCTACTACGCATGTGGGGTGACGGACCCGACGAAGCTGTTCTGCACCTATGACAAGGCGGGGTGCGCGGCGAACGCGAACTCGAGCCGGTTCGGCGGGTTTCCGTACGAGGTTCCGCCGGCGAGCAGCTCGCGGGAGTACACGAGCGGGAACTGGCTGATTAACCTGGTCAGCGACAATAACGCGGCGAAGTACGGGGACTTCGTACAGTTCGGATACGGGACGGCGTGGGTGGACTGCCTGGTGCTGGAAAGCTATCCGGATGCGAACTCGACGCGCGGCGAAGCGATCGTGTGCGCGGGGCGCCCGGCGGCGATCCTCAAGGTCACGGTGAACGATGAGATTCTGCCGTGTGCGCAGGATCTGAACGGGGACACGTTTGGCGTGAAAGATCCGTTGATGCGGTACAACGTGATCTCGACGGGGGACCGGGCCGGGGCAGTTTGCAACGATACGCCATTTAACGGGCAGGGTGATCCACATGGGTCGGTCTGCACGATCGAATGGTGCGTGTATCACAATCTGACGGCGACAACGCCTCGGGTGCGGGCGCTGGTGCAGTTCGGGCCGGTGAAGAAGTACCTGCCGATCGACCATATCACCAGCGGCGTGGTGACGTTTCAGGCGGGGGTCGTGAATCAGGACTGCGCAGGAAATTCTCCGTTCACGGTGCGCATCTTCGGGAATTCGAATGGAGCCTTGAACGCGAGCTTTGGATTGACGGACTGGGCGTGGGGGCCTCCGGGAACGGTCACGCTGGCGGGGACGACGGCGAGCGGGACGGGCGGGTACGCGGAGTACGTGGGGCGGAGCGATTCGCCGGCGTGGGCGATTCGGGATGTATTGGAGCGGGTTGGCCTGGCGTTGGGGGACACGCACTTACCGAGCTTTATCGACGCGGACCAGCGGTTTCAGACGGTGGTGCCGTACGTGACGAGCTATGTGACGAGCTACGCGAGCGGCGTCAGCTACAACGTAGGGGATCTGGTGAGTTACGGCGGGCACTCTTACCAGAGCACGCAGGACAGCAACCAGGGGAACCAGCCGGACATTTCTCCGGACTGGTGGCAGATCACTCCGGCGACTCCGGCGATCACTCCGGTTTCGGGGTCGCTCAGCTGGCACGCGATGTTCACGGTGAACCTGGTGGTGCGGCAGCGGCGGACAGCGGCGGACCTGCTGACGGGGATGCTGCGGGGGTGCAACTCGCATTTGGGGCGGGACATGGCAACGGGCACGGTGGGATTATTTGCCCGCGGGTCGCTGGCGGAGCAGCAGCCGGTGCTGCCGGACGGATCGAATTATTCCACGGCGATCGCGGGCGGATACGTGGCGTACCATTTCGACGAATCGAGCATCGTGCGCAACGGGGCGAAGAGCAGCTTCTCGCGGCTGGGCGCGGCGGGCGCGGGACTGCCGAACGTGGTCACGGTGCCGTTTTCGAACGAGGAGAACGATTACAGCGGAGATTCGGCGCAAGTGAGCGAGCCGGACGACGTTGATCTGATGGGGCAGGAGATCACGGCGAGCCTGGCGGTGGAGGGAGTCTCGGCGCTGGAACGGGCGCAACGGGTGGGCGGCGCGTATCTGGCGGAGCAGCTCGGGGGCGAGGTCTATCGGCTGACGAGCACGGCGAAGACCGTGAAGCTGATGGTGGGGCAGATTGTGGCGCTGAGCATGGCGAAATACAGCTACAGCATGCAATTGATGCGGGTACTGAAGGTTGCGCCGGCGGAGAACTGGTCGCGGTGCACGATCGATCTGGCGCTGCATGATGACGGGTGGTATGCGGTGGACCTGACGCAATCGGCACCAGCGACGCCGGGGGCGGCGCGATCGGGGCGAACGTCGAGGCCACCGTGGGCATGGCAGCCGAACGGGGTGGCGCCGCAGAGCGGAGACCCGCTGTATCCGTTGACGGAGCTGACGTTCGGGATGCAGTTGAGCTACGAGCCGCTGGCGAGTGGCGACCTGGCTCCGGTGGTGGCAGTGACGGGGGTGCAGCCAGTGAATGCGCCGGGTACGCTGGCGGCTCCGGTGGTGGGCGCACAGGGGAGCACGGCGAGTTCGGGAGGGTCGATTCCGGGCGCGGCGAGCGGCGTGCCGGCAGTGTACTTTGTAGCTTTGGCGAGCCGGGACACGAACGGGCTGCCGGGGCCTTTGTCACAGCCTTGCCAGTGCGTGGTGGCGCAGAGCGGATCGGCGAATGTGGTCACGGTGCCGGTGCGGTATTGGGACCCAAACGGAAACGGGTACTTCGTGTTCGCGGGGCACTCCCCGGCGCTGCTGGCGGCGACGAATGCGGGAGGGTATGCGGGATCGCCCGCGGCGGTTACGGTGACGGCGATTCCGGAGCGGACGTGGGGCGCGGTGGACACGCAGGCGGCGGGGTTAATGGCGAGGCCGAAACTGGTGTGGCACGGAGGTGTCTTCGGAGCGGCGATCGCGAGCACGGCGACACGGGCGATCACGATTACGGGCGCGGGCTGGACGACGAACCAGTGGGCGGGATACGACTGTACGGTGGTGGCGAAGGACGATTTGAGCGCGGTGGGCGTGCTCAACTTCCGGGTGGCGAGCAACACGAGCGACACGCTGACGATTGGGAGCACGTCGCCGGACCCGAATGCGCTCGGTGTGACGACGAATGATGTGCTGTTGATGTTGAGCAAGGCGAGCGTGAGCGGGTTGACGCTGACGGACGCAAACTGGGCCAACTCACTGGAAAATGCCGGTCTCGGGTTGACGGCACACGAAGAGCAGGGGCGGATCCTGCGGTTAATCCTCGGGACCGGGCGTGGCTACCGGTACGCGATCGCGGACAACACGAGGACGAGCATCACGGTGGTAGGGCCGTGGGTGGTGACGCCAGACGCAACATCGCGTTACATCGTGGAGGACGCCGCGGACCTGCCGGACCGGGCACAGTGGACGGCGACGCCAAACGGAGATCCGACTGCCGGTGTGGAGCTGGATCTGGCGGTGGCGAACTACGCGGGAGAGACGCTGCTGATTGAGGTGGTGACAGTGGATCGCAATGGCGTGGAATCGGCGCCACAGAACAATCCGGTGCGGATGTTGTACGTGCCCGGCGCGGACGGGACGCAGGTGGTGACCTCATGAGTATTCAGCGGCGGCGGAGTAAGACAGTCCTCTTCGATACGGGTGCGGTGACGGGGAGCACGGTGACGCTGGGCGCGGCGATCACAACGACGACGGCGACGGCGGTGACGTTGAGCGCGGCCGGAAGCGTGGCGAACGGAACGGTGATCAGCTGCGGCACGGAGCAGATGTACGTATCGAGCGGCGCGGGGACGACGGGCCTGGTGGTGGTGCGCGGGTATCAGGGCACCACGGCGGCAACGCACTCGAACGGGGCGACGGTAAACGTAGGCGGCGCGCTGACGTACAACCTGCTTTCGATTGCAGATTCCGGGAACATGACGCGGCTGTTCCGGAAAAAGAGTAGCGATATCAATTACGTAGTATTGACGGCGGCGAGTGGGAACACATTCCCCAACGGCGGCACGACGCTACTGCTGCCAGACGCGACGGCGGCAAACGGGGCGGTCCTGATCACGTGGCCGGCGGTAGGGACGGTGCTAATCACAGTGGGCGGCTCAGGCGCGGCGGGGCCTGCGGGGCCTGCGGGAACGGCGGGCGTGGCAGCTCCGAACGTGACGAGTCTTTCGGTTTCGTATTCATGGCAAATGGTAGGCAACGACCCGTTCGTCCAGGTGGAGGCGATCATCGGGCTGCCGACGAGCGACACGAACTACTCACACCTGGCGAAGATCAAGCTGACGGCAGTGGGGCCGATCGGCGGCGCGGCGATCGAACTGGCGACGCGGTATGCGCCGTATTCGGGGAGCACGCTAAACCTGAACGCGCTGAACTGGATTCCGATGGTGGCCAACAACATCGGGTACTGGACGATCATCGCGACGGTGGTAAACGAGCCCGGGAGCGAGACGACGAGCCCGGTGACGGCGTCGCTATACCTGGACGGGATGCGGCTGGTGAGCGAAGCGGCGAGCGACACTGGCGGCAGGTATCTCGATCTCTCGAACCAACTGACGCACACGGTGATCGGGTCTGTTCCGGCATGGGGCTCGACGCACTTTCCGGCGAACGTGACGCACTGGCGGAGCACCGGCGCGCTGGGAAATCCGGTGATTTCAGCGGCCGGATCGGGCTACACGAATGGGACCTACGCGCTGGGGTTCAGCGGAGGCGGCGGGAGCGGGGCTGCCGGGACATACACGGTGAGCGGCAACGCGGTGACCGCGATCAGTCTGACGGCGGCGGGAGATAGCTACACCTCGACGGTGACGCTGGTATTTGCGAGCGGCGGCGGGAGCGGGGCGGCGGGGACCGTGGAGCCGATGTTCGATTACATCGGGTGGCAGATGGCGACGGCGACGGGGCAAGTGCTACCGATTGACTCGCTGGTGCCGGGCGCGGCGCAGACGTGGATGATCGCGGCGGCGGCGGGCGCGGTGAAGAATACAGGGAGCATCGGGAAGGCGGCGCTGAGCGCGTATCCGTATAGCGCGGCGATCTCGGCGGGGTTCACGGTGGCGACGTTGAGCGCGCCGAGCGCGACGGCCATTACGGACGGCGGGCTGGGCCTCGCGACGGTTGCGATCAATACGTCCGGGGGGGGGTACGCGAACGGGACGTACACGGTGACGGCGGCCGCGGGCGGGGCGCAGATTGCGGTGACGTGTTCGAGCGGGGTGGCGGCCTCGGCGAAGATTGTGAACTGCGGGGCGGGGTACTTATCTCCGCCCACGTTCAGCGGGAGTTTCGGCGGCGGGAGCGGCGCGACGTTCAGCTTATCGATTGGGGTGTTCCAGTACAAGGATGCCTATGGGGTGCCGGACTGGGCTATCTCCGCGGTGACGTTCACGACACCGGGCGGCAACGATGTGAATGCCTGGTACACGGTGCT
Organism: uncultured Acidobacteriia bacterium; assembly: GCA_903876865.1. Lineage (GTDB taxonomy): Bacteria > Acidobacteriota > Terriglobia > Bryobacterales > Bryobacteraceae > Solibacter. Next base: position 3,614 of record CAIRBY010000258.1, on the reverse strand, counting down.
GACGGTGCAGATGGTGGATGCGAGCGGCAACCCGGCATCGGCGGAGAACGGCGGCGTGGAAGCGGTAGTGCAGGAGTTTGTGAATAACGGCAAGCTGGCGATTTGCACGATGATCGCGGATTACGGATTTCAGCCAGCGGGGGATACGCACACATACGCGCAGATCAAGCTGTACAGCGCGAACCGCAATATCGACCGGACGAAGATCAACTTCCAGGACACTACGCACTGCATCCAGCAAAGCACGGCATTCGGCGGCGGCGGGTATCTGCGGGTGGGGTTCGGCACGCCGGGAAACACGCTGCGCCTGGATGTGATCGACTCCTCGACGCTGGGCGCAGGGATGGACGTGGACGGGTCGAATAAGCCGAAGCCGAGCCTGGGCTACACGATGGCGCTGAACGGCAGCAACCAGATTGTACTGAACAATCTACCAGCGATCTACGGGCTGCCGTCTCTGCCGAGCTCCAGCTATCCGCAGGGGTCGGTGATTCTGAATACGGCGGATTACAAGGTGTACCGGAATACGACGGGGTCGGCATGGGCAAAGAGTACGGACCCTACGGACCTGGTGGCGGGAGCGGTGGCAGCCGGCGTGACGATCACGGCCGGGCAGATTACGGCCGGAACGATCGCGGCGGCGATTAGCATGACCTCGCCGAGCCTGACGATTACGAGCGGCTCGACGACGATCAATCTGGACGGAACGAATTTTCTGAAGGTCTCGAAGTCTGGGTACGTGCAGCAAATCGGAACAGGGCTTTCGACCTACTTCGGCACGGCGGACGGAGTGGCGGTCACATCTGGCGGCGGAGCGAACCAAGCGCTGTTGATGGGGACTGGGTTACAGGTCGGCGGATCAAGTGGCACCAGTGGGCCATACGCGACCTATTACGCGGGTGGTGTGCGCGTCGCCAATAGCGGCGTATACGTGGACATTTTGAACAACGGAATGCTGATCAACGGCAATTACGTGGTAAAGGCGCGGTGGCCTTCGACGCCGACCACGCTGGCGGATGTGATTTCGATTTTGCAGTATCACGGACTTTCGGTCTAAGGAGCGAACGATGGACACGGCAACACAATTGATGTTTTGGGCATGGGCGCAGGCGCTCGCGGTGTTCGCCGCGGTGGCGCCGGATTGGGCGGTGGCGCAGATTGAGGCGGCGCGGGAAGCGGTCCTGGCGATTCTACGCGCGGTGGGTTGGCCGGTATGACGCAGGCGCTGACGGATGCGCAATTGGACGCGATTCTGGACGCGGACGCGGCAGACAACCCGGACAACCAGTTCAAGCTTTTCGCGCGGATTCAGGAGCGGAAGCGGAAGCGCGCGCACGCGAAGGCGAAAGAGCGCCAAGCGCGCCTCGGAGTCCGCGGCGAGAAATATCACGATGGGCTCCTGGCTGTGCTGCGCGCGGAGTTCCTGCGGCCGTTGGGTCCGGACGATCACGAATCCGGGAGCGGCGCGCTGGATCAACTGCTGTTGACGGTGAAAGATACGCTCGACGCGGGCGATCTGGAAGACGCGCTGCACGCGATGCTACGGGTGGTGCGGAAGACGTGGGCATGGAACGGGGTGCACCTGGGGCCGATTGAAGGGTTGCCGGTGATCCCGGAGAGCGGAGGAAAGCGATGAGAAACGGATTGCGGGTGGCGGTGGTTTGCCTGGCGCTGGTGGGATCCGGGTGCCATAAGACGGCGACGGTGGGGACGACGGCGGCTCCGGTGCCGGTGGTGGTGAGGGTGGCGCAGTACAACCAGATCATCTCCACGGCGAACCAGAACGCGGCGACGGTAGTGGCGAGCCTGGTGCAGGCCGGGGTGATCACGACGGCGCAGGGGCAGGCGGTGGCGCAGTATCAGGCGGCGATCGCGAAGGCGACGACGGGGATCGCGGGAATTTTGCAGGCTCCGGGGCCGTGGACGGACAAGGCGGTCCAGATTCAGAATCTGGCGCTAAGCCTGGTGCCGCCGAGCGGGTACCGGACGTTCGGGGCGCAGACGGATCTGCAATGGCAGGGACTGATCGCGGCGCTGGACGGGATCGAATCGACGGTGAAGATTATGGTGCAGATGGCGCAGGCGTCGCCGGCAGGGAATTAGGCGATGGACCCGGCGACGATTGCGCTGGCGATTCAGGCGCTGGACCTGGCAGTGAAACTGGCGCCGGAGGTGATCGCGCTAGTGGAGGAGATCAAGGCCGTGATTCAGAAACGGCACGCGGGCACGCTGGCGCAGATCGCGGCGGGGACGATTCGGGTAGATGACGAGACGCGCGCCATCCTGGCGCCGCTGTTGAAGGGGGTGTGATGCACGGGACGGCAGATCGGATTATCTTTGTTGCGCTGGGAGCGCTGGTCGGGTTGACGCTAATCGCATTCTTCGTGAACCCCGCATACGAAAAGGCCGTAGACGCGGGCTTTGCGGCCATCGGGTTGACACTGAGCGGGGCCTGCGGGTTCAAGTTCGGAGTGACGAACGGGGCGCAGGAGCCGCCGGCCGGGAGTAGCACGGTGACGAGTACGGTGCGGGAGACGAACACTCCGGCGGGTCCGGTAAGTTGATTATGCACGCGCGTGCACAAGAGCAGGGATGGGAGGCGGGAAGCATGTTTAGACGGGCACGGATTGGATTGTTCGCATTGTCGCTGTTGTGGCTGGGCGGGACGTACGTGCTCGGGGCCACGGAGAATTACCAGGAGCTGCGGGACCGGTTCGAACGGCACCTGCTGGACTCGGCGACGCGCGGGGCGAAGTTAGAGGAAGTGGAGCGGCGGGTGGCGCAGATCGAGATGGGAGCGCGGGCGGACCGGATCGATGTGCGGATTGCGCGGATCGAGGCGAACCTGGATTCGGCGCGGGCGATGCTATGGGGCCTGGGAGCGCCGGTGGCGCTGATGGCGGTAGAGGCGATTTTGCGACTAGTGACGGCGGCACGGAGGAAGGGATGAAAATTCTACTGGTGGGGTTGAGCTTGGCGGCGGGACTGGCGGCGCAGACGCATGTGGTGGATCACGTGTATCTGGCGGACGGGGTGACGGCCGCGCAGGGGAAGATTTACGTGAGCTGCTCGCGGAAGGCGGGGACCTCGGGGACGGTGCTGACGAGCCAGATCACGGTGCCGATTGGGACGGGCGGGCTGGTGGACTTCCTGGTGCAGGGCGGAACGGCGGCAAGCTGCACGGCGCGGTACGCGCTGGTGGACGCGGCGGGGAAGCCGGCCTCGGCGTATACGGAGACGTGGGTAGTGCCGGTGACGGCGACGGTGTTGACAATCCAGGGGCTGTGGGGAGCGAGCGTGGCGCCGGGGATACTGGTATCTCCGGCGCAGATTAACGCGGGGAGCTACCCAGACGGGACGTATGCGCTGGCGGTGGCCGGCGGCGCGGTGACGGGGCTGACGGCGGGCGGAGGCGGAGGTGGTCCTAGTGGTCCGACTGGGGCGAGCGGTCCGCAGGGGCCAACGGGACCTACGGGGCCGACTGGAGCAACGGGTCCGACTGGGGCGAGCGGTCCGCAGGGGCCAACGGGACCTACGGGGCCGACTGGAGCAACGGGTCCGACTGGGGCGAGCGGTCCGCAGGGGCCAACGGGACCTACGGGGCCGACCGGAGC
>CAIRBY010000257.1 GCA_903876865.1 uncultured Acidobacteriia bacterium | reverse complement strand
TTAGGTTTTCGCCGAGCTTAATTTGGACAGCCGAATACCGGCGACCTTCTGACGGATTTTAGCCAGTGTGGCCTCCGGAGCTCGTCCGCACGGCATTTCGCAACCATTTTGGCGGTGGGGGAGGATCTGCCCGCCGGCAGTAGCAATTTGGACAGCATCTTGCGCCGCTGGGAACCTCGTTTTGGCCAGGCCCCGGTGCGTACACAGAATCAATGACTTATCCCGCCCAATTGCGATAGGCTGCGGCTAATTTGGACAGCTGTGGCCTCCCGGCCTGTCCCACTAATCTGCCTTTTCGCCCCGCCGTCCCCTACGCCGAATAGCCCCGCTTCCACTTCGCCAACTCCGCCGAAAGCTCCGTCTTCACCGTCAAAAACTGCGGATTGTCGTACTGATTCACGCGCTCCCGCGCATCCGTCTTATCGTCGTACAATTCGCCCGGACCCTTCCCGTCCGCCCGCACGATCAGCTTGTACCGGTCACTGCGCGCCATCGCCGTATCGCCGTACTGCGCGAACACCGTCGTCCGCCACGGCTGCTTCTTGGGCAGCGGCTTGCCCGCCGCCAGCGCCAGATAGCTGCGTCCGCAGAGATTGCGATTCGGCAGAGCCGCCGGCGTGATGTCGCAAATCGTCGGCACCAGATCGTACGCGCTCACCACTTCCGGACGCGTTCCGCCCGGCACCACCCTCCCCAGCCAGCTCACCAGCAGCGGCGTCGCGATCACTTCCTCGTACAGGTTCAGCGGCTCCGAGCTATTCCCCGCCCCCCACAACCCATGCCGCCCGAACAGCGATCCGCACGGCGACGTGAAGAGGATCAGCGTGCCCTCCTGCAACCCCTTCTGCGTGAGCCTGGCCAGCACCTTGCCGATCTCCGCGTCCAGCGCCGTGGTCGCCGCCGCGATCCGCCGCTGCGTCTCCAAGAGGCCCGCGCCCAGCAGTTCCCTGCCGTGCGTCGCGTTCTTCGCCGCCGGTTCGCGCCCGAACGTATCCAGCTTGGCCTGCGCGTATTGGCCCGCATCCGCCGGCAGTTTCTCGAACGGCGTGAAACCGGCATGCAGGAAGAACGGCTTGCCCTTGCTCTGCCCGTCCAGGAACTTCACCGCTTCGTCCCCGCTCGCGCTCGTGCCGCACTGGTAGCCGATCCCGCTCAGCAGCTTCTCCAGATTGGCGTCCCCGCCGGCCTTCAACTGCATCGTGGTCCGGCCGGTCACCAGCGTCGCTTCCGCCGAATCCGAAATCGGCGCGCACGCATAGTGGTTCAGAAACCGCGTGCTCATCTGCGAGAGCCGGAAGATATTGGGGGCCTGCACCTCCGTGTTGCCGTAGCAACTCAGCAGCCAGGCGGGCAGCCCTTCCACCAGCAACAGCAGGACATTCGGCTTTTCGCCAGCCGGTTGCGTGGCGGCGAATGCGGGCAGCGCGAGGCTGCCAAGGAAGAAATGACGGCGCGACAGATTCATAGGCGATACATTGATCGGTGAAGTGATGGGCGAAATATCAGTATAATGCGCCGCTGCCGCCGATTCTGCCCTTCCCTCTCCTGTTATAGTTGGTTTGGGCGATGAATCTTCCCAACGCGCTGACCATCCTCCGGATCTTCTTCGTGCCGCTGCTGGTGGCCGCGCTCGTTCAGGAGAACGACGGGTTTCGTCTGGGCGGCGTCCTCCTCACCAACGAGTGGCTGTCTCTCGCCATTTTCCTGGTCGCGGCCGGCACGGATCTGCTCGATGGCTACCTCGCCCGCCGCTGGAAACAGGTCACCACCATCGGCACCCTGCTCGACCCCATCGCGGATAAACTGCTCGTCTCCGCCGCCCTGATCTCCCTCGTCCAGATCCGCACCCTGCCCGCCTGGATGGCCATCCTCATCATCGGCCGCGAATTCGCCGTCTCCGGCCTGCGCAGCATCGCCGCCGCCGAAGGCTACACCATCCAGGCCAACGACCTTGGCAAGACCAAGATGTTCTGCCAGGTAGTCGCCATCTCCGTCATGCTGCTGAGCGTGCGCCACGCCTCGCTCGCACGGCCCGCCTTCCTGCTGATGTGGGGCGTGGTCTTCTTCTCCATCATTTCCGCCATCAGCTACTTCGGCAAATTCTGGCACAAGGTGGATGAGAGCGTGAAGAACCGCCGCCGCCGCGAACTACTGACCCTGGAACGGAAACGCCAGCGCGTGAAGCGCCATCAAAGAGGGCGCGCCGGATCGAGCGGCGCCGAAGGCGATTTGGCCGGCACAATCTGGAAACCGCCAGAGGTGAACTGAATCGTCCGCACCTGCCCCTTCGGACCCGCCGGACCAATCGGTTTTCCGTTCAGCGAGATCGTCACTCCCCCCGCATTCCCCAACCGCAACTCCACCATCTTCACGCCTTCCACCAGGCGTTTGCCGTGCGCCTCCAGCGTGGCGGAAAACGCATACTTGCCGTCCGTCCGCGCCAGTACCCAGACCGGTTCGTCGGCCGTGATTTCCACGTGCACGGTGGCATCGGGATTCGGCGCCGCCGCCTTCACCACCGGAGCCACAGGCTTCGGTTCCACAGGCTTGGCTTCGATTGGCTTCGTTTCGACGGGTCTGGTTTCGATAGGCCTGTTCTCCGCCACCTGACTCTCCGAAGGTCTGGACTCAGCCGGTGGCACCGTCTCCGCAGGATTGGCCGCGCCCGGCACCGGCGGCGCTGCGTTCTGCACAGGCGCAGTCTGCGCAGTTGGATTCGACAATGGCGCCGTCTGCGGCGGCGTCTGCGCCACCACCGGAGCCGCCTTCGGCCGCTGCATCCAGGCATAAATCGCGGAGCAGACCAGCATCACCGCGACCAGTGCCGCCGCCGAGAGCAACCCGCTCCACCGGAAACGCTTGTCGCCCACCGTCTCCCATTCGTCCACTTTGGGAACCTGAATCGGCACCACTCCGCCCGGTTTCGGCTTGTCGGTCAGATGTGGCACGGCGGGGGCCAGGATGCGCTCCACCTGATTCGCCATCTCTTCCGCTTCCAGCCCCAGCTATTGCGCGTTCTGACGCTCAAAGCTTTTGGCAAAGTCTCCGCCGGGGAGCTTCTCGAACTGTTCGTTCTCAATCGCCTGCAGGAAGCGTGAAGATATCTTCAACTCGGTGGCGATACTGGCCAGTTCGAGATTGCGCTTGATGCGTTCGCGGCGCAAAGTC
>CAIRBY010000256.1 GCA_903876865.1 uncultured Acidobacteriia bacterium | reverse complement strand
CAGACCCAACCACAGCAGCGGCAGCAGCCCCAGCAGCAACAACAGCAGCAACAACAGCGCCAGCAACCTGCCCAGCAGACCCCACCCCAGCGCCAGCAGCAGCAACAGCAGCGTGGACAGCAACCGCAACAGCAGCGTCAGCAAGCTGTCCAGCAGGCTCAGCCACAGCGCACCCGGCAGCAGGCGGCCTCCTGGCAACAACAGCGCGGCTGGCAGCAAGCCGGCGCATGGCAGGGCAATAGCACCTTTCAACAGGGCCGCGCACAACAATGGTCGACCCAGCACCGCACCTGGAGCCAGCGCGGCGGCTACGGCGGTTACTACATTCCACAGGACCGCTTCAGTCTCTATTTCGGGAGCGACCACTGGTTCCGGATGCGCATCCGCCCGACCATCTATATGGGCTACCCGCGCTTCTCCTACGGTGGGTTTGATTTCCTGATTCTCGATCCCTGGCCGGAATATTGGGGAGACGATTGGTACGCGACCGATGACGTCTATGTAGGTTATGACGATGGTTACTACCTCTACGACCGTGGGTATCCCGGTATCCGCCTGGCGATCACCGTTCAGATGTAGCGATCCAATATGCACATCCTGGCCGTCTAAGTTCCGGGACTTCGTGCAGATTCTGCACGCCAGCCCCAGGCATCGAACGTAGTGGGCCCTAAACGGCAGCAATTGTCGCTTTGGACCCGCGATTGCTCTAACAAAAACATAGGAGATCAAACAATGCTTTGGACTATCTGTGTCATCTTGATCATTCTGTGGGCTCTTGGAATGGTCACTTCTTACACCGCCGGTGGATTGCTGCACATTCTGTTGGTGGTGGCGCTGGTAATGGTCGTCATCAATCTGATTTCGGGGCGCAGGGCGGTCTAGCTCTGTAAGCCGGGGAAACGCGAGGAATCCATGCCGTTAATTCAAATCGTCATCGCGCTGATCATAGTCGGCGTCTGTCTGTGGCTGATCAATAACTTCATCCCCATGGCCGGCAGTATCAAGAGCATTCTGAATGTCGTGGTGGTTGTGGCGGTTGTAATCTGGGTGCTGCAGGCCGTCGGCCTGTGGGGCCGGGTCACCAGTTACAAATTCGTGAACTGAGTTGCTGCGGACGAGGTCTAACATGAGTCTCGAGATTCAGCAGAAGGAAAGCGAAGGCATCGTCATTCTTGATCTGAAGGGAACGCTCACTCTCGGCCATGGCGATTTGGAGTTACGGGACAGGCTGCCGGAGGCGAGTCAACCGGGCAAGGTAAACATTATCCTGAATCTGAAGGAAGTCAGCCAAATCGACAGCACCGGACTGGGCGTTCTGGTCTTCGGCCTCGAGCGCCTGCGGAGGGCCGGCGGCAGGCTGGCGCTGGCTCAGCTCGACGATTCCCATATGGAGTTGTTCCTGTTGACGAAACTCGCCATCGCCTTCGAGTTCTTCGACGACGAGCACGCCGCGATCGACAGCTTCTTCCCCGATCGATCGACGAAGAAGTTCGACATCCTCGCGTTTGTGGAGCAGCAAAGCGAAGGTACTGGAAAGCACTTAGAGCCGATCGAGGCAACTTGCTAGACTGGAAACAGGAGGCACGATTGTCAGGGATATCGGGCCGGGTTTTGATTGTCGATGACGACGAGCGGCAGCGCATCGAGTTGTCAGCTATGCTTGCCGAGCATGACTTCGAGACGCAGGTAGCCTCGGACGGATTGCAGGCTCTGGAGCGGCTTTCCACATTTCAGGCGGACGTCATCGTCGCCGATCTGGTCATGCCCCGCATGGATGGCTTCGAGTTGCTGCGCCACCTGAAGAAGCGCGGCGTTCTCACTCCCGCGATCGCGCTGACTGGTTTCGGAAGCATCGAAAAAGCTCTGTCGACGATCCACGACCTGGATGCATTCTGGTTCCTGGAAAAACCCGTCGAACCGCGCGCTTTCCGGATCCTATTGGAGCGCGCCGTCACCTTTAACCGGACTCTGCAGAAAACCGAAGAGTTGAAGCGAGACCTCAGCCTGCGCGGCGTGCTCGGGGAACTGATTGGGACGTCCAGGGTCATGCAGGAGATCTTTTCCCTGATCCGCCGTGTCGGCCCTACTTCCGCGCCCGTCCTGATCTGTGGAGAGAGCGGTACCGGCAAGGAACTGGTGGCTCGGGAAATTCACAACTGCAGCCCCCGCGCGGATGGCCCGTTTGTCGCGATCAATTCCGCCGCCTTACCGGAGGCGCTGATTGAAAGCGAGCTGTTCGGCCATGAGAAGGGCGCCTTCACGGGAGCCATGGAACGCGCGGCCGGCTGCTTCGAGCAGGCTCACGGCGGCACTCTGTTTCTGGACGAGATTGGCGAAATGCCGCTCCCCATGCAACCGAAGTTGTTGCGCGTGCTCGAGGACCTTCGCGTGCGAAGACTCGGCGGCAAAGCTGAAATTCCCGTAAATGTGCGCATCCTGGCCGCAACCAACCAGGCAGTGGGCACGCATTTGAGGGAAGATCTCTTCTACCGGGTTAGCGTTTTTCAAATCGTGATTCCGCCGCTACGGGAGCACAAGGAAGATATCCCGCCGATCGCCGACTCGATCCTCCTGAACATCAATAAAAAGCACGGGACGCGCGTGAACGGACTCGATCCCGAGGTCCTGGCGCTGTTCAATCGCTACGAATGGCCGGGGAATGTTCGCGAACTGCGCAACGTACTGGAGCGCGCCGCGATCGTGACCGGTTCCGGTACCATCCGAATCTCGAGCCTCCCGTCTCCCGCTTTTGGAATGGGCGCGGGGACGAACGCAAAAGAGCCGCTGGAGGTGGAAGGCGCGGTTTCCTTGCAGCCGGGACAGTCTCTGGAGAAACTCGAGGAAGCGTACATCAAACTGACCCTGGAGCATGTCAACGGCAATCGTAAGCTCGCCGCGGAGATGCTGGGGATCAGCCTCCGCACACTGCAAAACCGCATCGCCGAAGGGCGCGACGAGGCGAGAGCAACTGCGCCGGGAGCGTAGCCGGTCCGCACTGTGGCGCTGACGCTGCGCTGCTTTCCGCCAGCCAGCGCTTGGATTGCGAATCAACCATCCCGCACGGCGTGGCTCCGTTAGTTGCGCGATCGTGAATTCAGCTCTGAAGCAGCGCTGCATTCAGGTCCGGCTTGATACCCACATCCTGGCAACAATTGATCGCGTCCGAATGGGTCGCCTTGGCGCTGTCACTGGCAGCTTCCCACCCAGGGTCATGACTCCCTTGATCCGATCCGGACGCACTGGAACCGTTTTCAGGCCGGCCTGATCGAGCGACCTGGAAGTGCTGTCGGAGACGCTGAGTCGGACTGTGAGGATGCCGGCTGCAGACTCAGGGGCGGTGCAGAGGAGCACGAGACTCGCAGGTGGGCGCGGATTCCATCATCTTTTGCACGTTTGGTGCACACACTGCATCTGACGTGGTGCGATCGCGGCAACCGGCGGTGCTTTAGCGGCGCTCACAACTTGGCCATTAACGTGCACCTAATCGTCTCGTACACGCTGTACTCACGCAATAAGGAGCGAATCGTGAAAATGAAATTGATGGTATTGGCTCTGCTGGCGGCGGGATCCGGCTTCGCCCAGTTTTCCATTGGAATCAGGATTGGCGCTCCCCCACCAATGCGTATGGTCAGGGTGCAGCCGCGAAGCCCCGGGGAAGGCTATCTCTGGATAACGGGCTACTGGTACCCCGTGGGCAATCATTATAAATGGCATGCCGGATACTGGACCCGTCCGGCATACGCAGGTGCGCGCTGGGTGGAACCGCGGCATGACGGCGGGCGTTATTACGCCGGCTACTGGGAAGGTGAACGCGGCCAAGTCGGCCACCAGCATGGCACCGACCGCGACCGTAACAACCGCGACTTCAAACACGACTTCAAGAAAGATCACGACCGTCGGTGATAGGTCAATTCGCCCGGCGTCGCCGCTGACAGGTCTGAGACGGGGTCATTCAAGCGTAGACAGGGAGATCGGGTATGTTGCTATTAGTTGTCCTGTTGGTGGTTCTGATTGGTGGCGGTGGTGGATACTACGGCCATAGACGGTGGGGTTATGGTGGGGGAGCCGGAATCGGTCTGGGCGGCGCACTGCTCCTGCTGCTCATGGTCTCCATACTCGGCATTGTCCGCTAAGGAGAACTATGTCATTCGGCATCTATCTTATCGGTTTCCTCATACTCATTGGTGGGCTGATTTATGGTGCGGTGTTATTGCACTTTGCCGCGCACTGGATCGCGGTGGGTGCAATTGTATTGTTGGGGCTGGCCATCTTAAAGGGTGTCCAGGCGACACGCGGAAAAGACCCGTCGCCATAGATCCCTACGAAACGGCACCAGTCTCCCGAAGTGCCTGCCGCGGTTCCCGCGATGGTTCGGGTGATGCTCGCAGTGGCTGGCCGCAGCGGTTGGCGGTAATGCTGCCGGGCTGCCCTCGCTCGTCGGGATGAACGTACTTTGAACTATCAGAAGGAAGCCATGACACTATACCGCGCAATGCGACGGTTTCGAGATCTTCGACCCTCCGCCGCGCTGGGACTGCTGCTCCTATTCCCAGGCTCAGCCGCCTATTCCTATTCCGTTCTCACCCACGAAGCGATTATCGATTCTACTTGGGACAGTGCAATCAAGCCGCTCCTGCTCAAACGTTTCCCAGCCGCTACCGCTGAGGAATTGTTGGAAGCACATGGGTACGCCTACGGCGGTTGCATCATTCAGGATTTGGGGTATTACCCGTTCGGCAGCAAGAACTTCAGCGAGTTGACGCACTACGTCCGGACCGGCGACTTTGTCCTCAGCCTGATTCGCGAGTCCCAGGATCTGAACGAATATGCTTTCGCCCTGGGAGCGCTGTCGCACTATGCGGCCGATAACAATGGCCACCCGATCGCCGTTAACCGGGCCGTGCCTCTGTTCTACCCGAAGCTTGGATTGAAGTTCGGAAATCGCGTGACGTATGCCGACGATCCCGTATCCCACGCCAAGACCGAGTTCGCCTTCGATGTGTTTCAGTCCGCTAAGGGCCGCTATGCCTCCGCCGCCTACAAAAGCTTCATTGGATTTCAGGTTTCGAAGCCGTTACTCGATCGGGCGTTTCAGGCTACCTATGGACTTAGTCTGGAAAAGGTCTTCCTCGATGTCGATCTTGCAATTGGGTCGTACCGTCGCGCCGTGGGGACGATTCTGCCCGCGATGACCAGAGTTGCCTGGCAGATCAAGAAACAGGAAATCAGGAAAGACGTTCCTAGCGCAACCCGCAAGACATTTCTCTATAATCTCTCCCGTTCCAGCTATGAAAAGAACTGGGGCTCAACGTACAAGCGGCCAGGCATCCGGTCGAAAATTCTTGCCGCTCTGTTCCGGATCTTGCCGAAGGTGGGCCCTTGGAGAGCGCTCGCATTTGAAAGGCTGACGCCGGAGATCGAAACCATGTACATGGCCAGCGTAAATTCAACCATCGCCCGCTATCGGGAACTTCTCTCTGAACAGAGTGCGGGACTCCTCAAGCTGCCAAATGACAATCTGGACGTGGGAGTCTTGACAGCGCCGGGGAGATACAGTTTGGCCGATTCGGCCTACTCGCATTTGCTCCATAAGATGGAAGGACACTATACGGAAATTCCCCCGGAACTCCGTCGGGATATCCTCGCGTTTTACCGAGACCTTGGGGTTCCCGCTTCGACCAGGGCCAATGACAAAGAGTGGGCTCGCGTGATGGAAGAAGTCGATGGTCTGAAAGCTGTCGACTCCGACCTGCACCATGCGGTGGCTGGACCGGTGAGCGTGCCCGTTGTGAAATGAAGGCTTGCCGGATCGAAGGTGAGCTGATCTCCGGTGTTTGCCCAAATGGCCCGGAAGCCCAATCCGCTGCCTGAGCGTCCATGCGGGGGCAGCGAGGGCGAAGTCGATCCGCAGGTTCGCGAGCACGATCCGGGAAACAGGGTGGCGTGCGCCCCGGTGTTGGAGCGCGCGCCTCTTCATGGCCCATAAATTCCACGCTACCAGGAGGTTGGCACTTTCCGAGCACAAAAGAACCTCGTGACCGTTCCGGCTGCGAAGAAAATGCTGCCGCTGAGTATTCGGGCCAAACCACGTAAATACGCTGATCTTCGAGTGGATATGATGCAAGATATCTGATATAGTATTCGCGATGAGCGAAAAGCCTCGTGTTGGGTTCATTGGCCTTGGTGGCATGGGTCTGCCCATGGCCGAACGAGTCCTCGCAGCCGGATTCGACCTCGTTACTACCTTCCACACACGCCGGGAGCCAGCCGGGCAGTTGGCGTCCAAGGGTGCCCGCATCGTGGCATCTCCCGAGGAGATCGCGCGTGCGGCCGAAATTATCGTCACGATCGTGCCGGCCGACAGGGAGTTGATGGAAGTGGTAACCGGCCATCATGGCCTGGCCCGGAGTCTGACGCAGGGCCAGATCCTGATCGAGATGACCACTGCCCTGCCGGCGACTGTCCGGGAGATCGAGCGGCTTTTGGCCCCAGCCGGCGTCGGTGTACTCGATGCGCCTGTCAGCGGAGGTGTCACCGGTGCGGTGAACGGAACACTCACCATCATGGCCGGCGGCGAGAAGGCACTGCTTGACCGGTGCCGTCCCCTGCTGGAGGCCATGGGCAGCAAGATCGTCCACGTTGGCGGCGTTGGGCAGGGCAAAGTGGTCAAGATGGTCAACCAGATGATGGCGGCGGTGCACATCCTGACCGTAGGAGAAGCGTTCGCCCTGGGGGTCCGCTGCGGCGCCGATCCGGCCACGCTTTACGAGGTAATCAGAGACTCTTCGGGCAGTTCGCGCATGATGGAAGCGCGTATGCCGATGCTGCGATCCGGGGCCTTCGACCCCGGCTTCAAGCTGGATCTCATGAAGAAGGATGTGAACCTGGCGCTCGATTCGGCGCGCGCCGAGGGAGTCCCGATGCTGCTTGGCTCGGTGGCTGGGCAGATCCTGTCCGCTGCCAGCGCGGCCGGCAACGGCAGCGCGGATTTCGCGATTGCCGCGCAATTTCTCGCCGATCTGGCCGGGGTCCGTCTGTCAACCCAGAAGCCGGAGGAGCTGCGGCCGTGACTGCATGGCCGCGCTTCCCTCCCGACCGGCTGCTCGCCTTCAGCTGCGCCGTGCTGGAGCACCTGGGGGTCCCGGCCGAAGGCGCCCTGACCACCTCGGAGTGCCTCTTGCTGGCGGACCTGCGCGGGGTCGATTCGCACGGCATGGTCCGTCTTCCCGTATACGCCGGCAGGCTTCGCGCGGGAGTAGTGAAAGCGCGTCCCGAAATTCGCGTCGAATCCCGTTTCGCGGCCGTGGCGCTGGTCGATGGCGACAACGGACTGGGACCGGTGGTGGGAATGCGCGCCATGGAAGCCGCCATCGATCTGGCGCGCACCAGCGGGATCGGCCTCGTCGGCGTGCGGAACAGCAACCACTTTGGCGCCGCGGCGTACTATATCGGGCGCGCCCTGCGCGAGGGGTTCATCGGTTGCGCGGTATCCAACGCGCCTCCGCACATGGCGGCCTACGGCGGCAAGGGCAGATTTCTCGGAACGAACCCATTTTCCATCGGCATTCCGGCCGGCGAGGAACCCCCGCTCGTGCTCGACGCCTCCTCCAGCATCGCCGCGCGGGGAAAGATCATCAATGCCGCCCACCGCAACGCGCCCATTCCGGAAGGCTGGGCCATCGACACCGAAGGCCGTCCCACCACGGATGCCCACGCGGCACTCGCCGGCGCGGTCCTTCCCTTCGGCGGCGCCAAGGGCTCGGCCATCTCCTTCATCATCGATATCATGAGCGGTGTGCTCACGGGCGCGGCCTTCGCGCGGCATCTGAACACTCTCGAAAATCTCAACGCGGTGCAAAACCTCGGCCACGTCTTCATGGCATACCGCACGGACCTGTTCCTGCCCGCCGGCGAATTCAGCTCCCGTATGGACGAAATTCTGCGCATGCTCAAGTCCGCCGAACCGGCGCCGGGCGTGCCGCGGATCATGGCCGCCGGCGAGGTCGAGTTCGCCACCGAGGCGCGCAACCGCGAATTGGGAGTGCCGCTGCAGCCGGAAGTGGTGCAGCAACTGACCGCTTTGGGCGCGCAGGCAGGCGTGGATTTCAACTGAAGGCCGCAATCGATCGAACCGGGGAGGAAGTATCGTATGAGAATGGCAGCACGTAGCGGATTTCTGGCGGCAGTCGCCGCCTGTTGCTGGGCCCCCCTCCTGGCGGCGGCGCCGGTCCATCCTTACGAGCGCGTGGAACTCCTGTTTACCGCGACCGGCAAGTACGCCAACCCGTATACCGAAGTGGAAATGTGGGTCGATCTCAAAGGCCCCAACTTCACCAAGCGGTGCTACGGGTTCTGGGACGGCGGGCAGACCTTCCGCGTCCGGGTCACCTCCAACGCTCCGGGCGAGTGGACATGGAGCAGCGGCTCGAACCCGGCCGACTCAGGCCTCTCGGGCAAGCGCGGCAGTTTCTCCAGTGCCGCGTGGAGCGAAGCCGAGAAGCAGCAGAATCCCAACCGCCGGGGCTTCCCCCGCGCCACGTCCAACGGTCACGCCCTGGAGTACGCCGACGGAACACCTTACTTCGCAGTCGGCGACTTTTTCTACCCCGCCTCCACCTGGCGCTACCGCTGGCGCGACAGCGAGGAGAAGTTCGCGGTTAGCGATCCCGAAGCTGGTTATAAAGACCTGCTGCAATACCGCATCGGCCAGGGTTTCAACATGATCTTCATCATCTCGTCCTTCCCCTCCTGGGCGTATGATGGACGGCCGGCAAAATTTAAGGATCGTGCTGGCGTGCCGATGCGCGACGCCTGGCCCAACGGCAATGAGGACCGCGCGGAGAATATGGTGAACGAGGAGAACGAGCGGCCGTTCTTCTTCCCCGGCAAAGGCGACGGGTCCCCGGAGGTCGGGCCGGATTTCTTCCGTCTCAATCCTTCCTACTTCCGCTATCTCGACAAGAAGATGGATTACGCCGCCGACCATGGCGTGGTGGTGCTGCTGGAGACGCTGCGCCGCGACATCGCGCCCTACATGAAGGCATACTACGGCGCCGCCGATCCGGACATGAAGAAGAATGCCGTCTTCCATTACCTGCGCTGGATTTTCGCCCGCTATCAGGCCCATCCCGTGGTGTGGGCCATCTATCACTACGATTGCCTGTGCGCGCCTTACGGGCTCGAGCCTGCGGAATTGCGGATCCCGCTTGACGGCTATCACAAGCGTTACGGGCAGCCGCCCTTCGGCCAACTGGTCTCGACCAACGTGAGCGGCTCCACGTACCGCTCCTGGGGCCACACCGACAAAGCGCCGTGGCTCACGCTGCACCAGACCGGCAACAGCCCGCGCGATCACTCGATCGGCGACTACGTGCTGGAGATGTTCAACCTGCCCAACCCGCTGCCTATTTTCGGACAGGAACCCTGGTACATCCCCAACGACTCGGCCGAGGAGCGCCGGAAGAGCCGCTCCACGATGTACTCGCAGTTGCTCAATGGGGCTCTCTCGGGCGCCGCCTACCAGGCGATGGGCCTGACCCGCGGCAATCGCGAAGACTCCAAAACCTTCGTCAACATGTGGGTCTCCATCACCTGGCAGGCGGCCAATGAGGTCCCCCTCGCCGGCAAATTCCTGATGGACGGCGGAGTGCGGGTTCAGGATCTGGCGCCGCACCGCGAACTGCTCTCGGTTTCCAAGACCGGCGAGACGGCGGAGTTCCAGCACTGGAGCGACACGTCGAAGGTCCTGCAGGAGGGTTGGGCTTACTGCCTGCGGAGCGGCGATAAACGCCACTTCAAACTCTACTTCGAGCGTAACGCCGAGCGTCCCGATCTCTCCGGGGCTTTGCCCGGCACCACCTATCGCGCCCGGTGGTTCGATCCGCGTACGGGGGCGTGGACGCCGGTCGGTAGCGGCGTGATCAAAGCCGACGCGCAGGGCAAAATCGCCCTGCCAGACTCTCCCACCAAGGCCGACGACTGGGGTTTGAGTCTGCAGGCAAATTGAGCGTGCATCCTACCGGATATCGGATCCTCTCGGCTATGATGGAGGAAACAGATGGCAGGACTCAATCCGCTCAATCCGCTCCGGGAAACACCCCAACTGGGAGCCCGGGTATACCAAGCGTTGCTCGACAGTATCTTGGGAGGACAAATCGAACTGGGCGCTCCGCTCCGTCCCGATGCGATTGCGCGCCAACTGGAAGTGAGCACGACGCCCGTGCGCGAGGCGATGCAGCGGCTGGAAAGCGAAGGCCTCTCCATCAAGCTGCCCAATCGGGGCTGGTTCGTGCGCGAGTTCACGCACCAGCAGATCCGCGAGCTCTATGAGTTCCGGGCCTCTCTCGAATGCCTGGGCGTG
>CAIRBY010000255.1 GCA_903876865.1 uncultured Acidobacteriia bacterium | reverse complement strand
CTCGATGCCACCTATGTGGCGCGCCGCCGCGCCAGTTGGGTGGAGCGCGAGGCGAAGATCGCGGAACACGCGCGCGACGGCTTCCCGCACGGCATGATCCCGGGCCTGCTCGGCATGGCGCTGGCGGGCTTCACGGGCGGGAAAGTCTCGATCCCGGTGAAGCCGGATTCGCCGCCGGAAACTCCGCGCCCGGTGCGCGCATGGCCGGAGATTCCCTATGACGGCCAGTTGCTGGTGAGCCACCAGGATGCGCTGCTGATGGGCGGCAAGGTGCAGGCGCCGGGCGGCTTCGCCGATCACGTGCACTTCCTGGAACCGCACATCTGCGAGCAGTGCGCGGACCATCGCTGCATCCAGATGTGCTCGGCGCAGGCGATTGCGGCGGGCGAGGGCGCGGTGCCGGCCTTCGACCGCGAGAAGTGCATACATTGCGGCGCGTGCCTGTGGAACTGCAAGCAGGCCGCGATCGCATTTCAGGCCGGCGGCGGCGGCCTGCATTCCAACGAAAACTAGAGACCCGAAACCGAACCACCATGGCTTATCAAATCGTCGTATGCGGAACCCTGGTTCCAGACCCGTTGCAGACCCTGGAACCGATCGCCGGGCAAGGACGCCCCGCGCTCAAGAACGAACTGATGCTGCCCGCCGTGCTCGACCCATGGGCCGGCCACGCGCTCACGGAGGCCGCCACGCTGGCGCAGGCGCACCCCGGCAGCAAGGTCTGGCTGGTGGCGCTCGGCCCCAAGGCCAAGTTGCAGCAGGTGATGATGACGGTGGCGCAGAAGGTGCCCTTCGAACTGGTGGCGATCGATGGACCGGCCAGCGGCTTCTGCGATTCCTTTGAGACGGCGGCGGCGCTGGCGGATGCCATCCGGGGAATCGCGGGCTTGGGAATCGCGGGCTTGGGTATCGCGGAAACGGATCTGGCGAACCTGCTGCTGTTCGGCGGGTGGGAATCGGCATCGCGCGGCAGCGGCAGCACGCTGCAGATGGTGGGCGAGCGGCTGGGCATCACGGAGCAGTTCCAGGGAGTGGACCGGGTGACGGTGCAGCCCGAGGGCGGCTTTGAGATTCTGGAGCGCGTGGAAGGCGGCAAGCATCAGGTTTCGGTGTTGAGCGGCGGGCCGGCGGTGTTCGGTTGGGCCACGGGCTATCTGGCCGAACCGCGCAACAATCCGCAGGTGGGCATGGCGAATATGCGCCTGGTGATGCCGGCGCTGCAGAAGGCGAAGGCGGTGGCGCTGCCCGGCGAGGGGCTCAGCTACCAGAGCGTGGCCCTGCCCAAACAGCAGCGCGTGACGCGGATTGTGAAAGACCAACCGGCGGCGGAGATCGCGCGCGAGATCGTCGCCTGGATTTCGGAGGAATAACATGGACCCGATACTTTTTCTTGCTCATACCGAAGCCGATGGATCGCTGGCGAAGTGCGCGCGCGAAGCGCTGGCCGCCGCGATGGGGCTGGGCGGCGCATTGACGGTCGGCCTGATCGGCGCGTCTGTGCAGGCTGCGGCGGACGAACTGGCCGGGTGCGGAGCCGCGCGGATTCTGGCGGTGGAAGGCGAGGCGTTTGCGCAGCCGCGCTACGCCACGGATGCAGCCGCCGCGGAGGCGATCTGCCGCGCGGCGGGCGCCGGCGTGATTCTGGCGTCGCACACATCGCGTTGGGCTCGTGCACTGCCGGGCGTGGCGGCACGCATGGAAGGCCGCGTGGATACGCACGCCACCAGCATCGCAGTGGTGGAGGGCGCTCCGGCGGTGACACGCTGGTTCTATCGCCAGCGCATGGAAGGCGTGCTGACGAGGACGCAGCGGCCGTGGTTCGTGCTGCTGGAATCGGGCTGCGCCCCCGCGTGGAGCGGCGCT
>CAIRBY010000254.1 GCA_903876865.1 uncultured Acidobacteriia bacterium | reverse complement strand
CGGCAGCGCCTGGGAATTCTTCCGCAACCGTCAGCTCAACGCCAACGATTTCTTCCTGAATGCCAAGGGACGCCCCCGCGCCGTGCTCAATCGCAACCAGTTCGGCGGCACTCTCGGCGGGCCCATCGTGAAGGATAAGACCTTCTTCTTCCTGAGCTACCAGGGCACGCGCGAGCGCAACGGCGCCTCGCTCACCAACAGCCTCTCCTTCCCGTTCATCCCCGCCGGCCTGACCGATGACCGCAGCGCCAGCGCCATTACCGCCCTGCAGTCCTCGTACTACGCAACCGGCGCGGCCATCCCCGCGATCAGCCCGATCACGCTGAAGATCCTGCAGGCCAAGCAGCCGGATGGCTCGTGGGCCATCCCCAGTGCCGCGGGTTCCGCCATCTCCAAGGCGATCCCGGTGAGCACGCCGATGAGCGGTGTATCGCGCTTCACCGAAGACCAGTTCACCACCAACATCGATCAGGCAATCGGCACGAACAACCGGCTCGCCGGTAAGTTCTTCTACGCCGATACGCCCCAGTACCAATCGCTCTTCAGCTTCGTGGGCAGCAACCCGCAGCAGATCCCCGGCTACGGCGGCAACATCGAGTTCCACAACCGCCTCTTCAGCCTCACCGATTCGCACATCTTCACGCCCTCGCTGATCAACACAGCGCACTTCGGCTACAGCCGCATCAACGGACCCTCCAGCCCGCAGGAGCCCTTCAAGAACTCCGATTTCGGTATCAACAATCCGCTCTGCGCCACCAATCCGAGCTTCTGCGGCATGGCCACCATCTCCGTTCTCGGACTCTTCTCCATCGGCTCCACCACCCTCGCCGATCAGCGCTCCACCACCCAGACCTTTGAGTGGACCGACATGCTCACCTATACGCATGGACGCCACCTGATCCGCCTCGGCGCCGAGGCCCATCGCTACCGTGTCGACTTCTTCTTCAACTTCTTCTCGCGCGGCCAGATCGCTTTCAACACCTTCCAGGATTTCCTCTCCGGCAACATCTCCTACGGTCTGCTCGGCAATGGTGTGCATGACCGCGGCATGCGCAATACCGATGCTGGCAGCTACGTGCAGGACGATATCAAGGTCAGCAAGTCGCTCACGCTCAACCTCGGCATGCGCGTGCAGTATCAGAGCGGCATCAGCGAAATTCGCGGCCGCCTCGCCAATTTCGATCCCTCCGCGTTCAAGGGCGGCTGCACAGTGGCCGTGCCCTGCACAGCGAACACCGGCTTCTCGATTGTCGGGCCGGGCGGCACGCTCAACCCCAGCAGCACGAATATGGCGCCGCGTATCGGCTTCGCCTGGAAGCCGCCCGCCGCCAAAGGCCTGGTCGTCCGCGGCGGCTACGGCGTCTATTTCGACCGCTTCTCCACGCGCGTCGCCAACTTGCAGATCTTCAACTACCCCTTCGATATCGTCGGCCTCGGATTGGGTTCGTTCTCTAACCCGTTCCCCGATCTCTCCAAGACCGTCTTCCCGGTGGCGAACGCGCAGGTGCCATCGCCCGTGCCCTACTATTTCGCCGGCGTGCCGCTCTCCACGACGCCCACCGCGATCAGCGGCATATATGTCGACAAGAACTTTCGCACGCCTTACGTGCAGCAGTACAGTTTCGGCGTGCAGTGGGAGGTCGTGAAGGATTGGATGACCGAACTCGGCTACGTCGGTTCCAAGGGCACCAAGCTGGTGAACGTCTACACGCTCAACCAGGGCACGGCGCTCTCCACGGCCCCGTATACGGCGTACGGCTTCTCCAACAACAAGGCGCTGAACGGCTTCCAGATGGCCACCACGGATGCCGTGAGCCACTACAACTCCCTGCAGGCGAGCATGACCAAGCGCTTCAGCAAGGGGCTGCAATTCCTGGCTGCCTACACCTGGTCGAAATCCATCGACGATACCTCGGGCGCGCCCACCAACGAGTTCGCCGCCGTGCCGGGCGACCAGCAGAACCGCAGTTCCAACAAGGGCCTCTCCGATTTCGATCGCTCGCAGCGCGTGGTCCTCAGCGGCCTCTACGATCTGCCGAAGCTCTACAGCGGCAGCAATGGCGCCGCCGAGCGCATCGTCAACGGCTGGCAGTTGGGCGCTATCGCCACCGTGCAGAGCGGTTCACCGTTCAGCGTGGTCTGCGTCTCCGGCTCCACACTCTACAACCGCGCCGATCTCACCGGCTCCACCAACCCCGCGCTGAGCGGTTCCGTGGGCAACCGCCTCAACGGCTACTTCAATAACTCGGCCTTCTCCGGTACCTGCGCCAACGCGGCGCCCTTCGGCACCTCCGGACGCAACATTCTCCGCGGACCCGATCAGCGCAATATCGATATCTCCCTGGTCAAGGCAATCCCGGTCACTGAAAAGGTGAAGGCCAGTTTCCGCACCGAGTTTTTCAACGCCTTCAATCGCGTGAACTTCGCCAACCCGAGCAATAATGTGTTGGTGCCCTCGACTTTGGGTACCATCACCTCGGCGGCAAGCGGACCGCGCGTGATCCAATTCGCATTGAAAGTGAGCTTCTAATGTCCTTGAAAGACCGTGTAGTCATCGTCACTGGAGCAGCGGCCGGAATCGGTCTGGCCACGGCGCGGCGCTTCGCGGAGGAAGGCTGCCGCGTCGCTTCCTGGGATGTGAAAGAGGGCGAAGCCCAGCCCGGCGGCACCTTCCAGAAGGTGGATGTCACCAGTGCCTCCAGCGTGGAGGCTGCGGTAGAGGAAGTGGTCGCGCGTCTCGGCGGCGTTCACGTTCTTGTCAACAATGCCGGCGTCCTGCGCGATGGCCAACTCGTCAAATGCAAGGAAGGCGCCATTACCGGCATGATGAGCGACGAGCAGTTCGATACGGTCATCGGCGTCAACTTGAAGGGTGTCTTCACCTGCACGCGCGCCGTGGTGCCGAAGATGATCGCCGGGGGCGGCGGCGTGATACTCAACGCTTCCAGCGTGGTCGGCCTCTACGGAAATTTCGGCCAGACCAACTACGTTGCCACCAAAGCTGGCGTGATCGGCATGACCAAAGTCTGGGCGCGCGAACTCGGCAAGTACCAGATCCGCGTCAATGCCGTGGCGCCCGGCTTTATCGCCACGGAGATGGTCCAGGCCATGCCCGAAAAGGTGCTGCAGGGCATGGTCGGCCATACTCCTCTGGGCCGCATCGGCCAGCCCGTTGATATCGCCAACGCCTATGTCTGGCTGGCGAGCGACCAGGCTTCGTTCGTTACCGGCACCGTGCTCAGCGTGGATGGCGG
>CAIRBY010000253.1 GCA_903876865.1 uncultured Acidobacteriia bacterium | reverse complement strand
GGCGGGCGGGGCGAACTTGCGCGGTCCGGTGCGGAATTCGTAGGCGGGCGCCAAGCTCTTGCGCCAGTTGCCGGCGGCCATTTCGCGCTCGGCGGGGGTGAGCGGGAACTGCACCAGCTTTTCGGCCGCGGCGAAGGTGGCGGAGGTGACGGGCGGGCCCACATCCGGCGCGGTGCCGAAGGCGGGCGGGGCTCCGGGCGTGGGTGCGGCGGAAGAGGGCGGGCCGGAGGATGAGGATGGCTTGCGGCACGCAGCCGCGGCGGCGGCAAAGAGGGCAGTGGAGCAGGTGAGGAATCGCCGGCGCGAATCGGGCATGATGCACATTGTAGCGGGGGAAGAGAGGCGGCGGGCTGAAAGGTAGGGTAGGCGGATCCGCCTGCCAACTCCTCGGGCGTGACTGGTTGGCAGGCGACAAGCGCGGGCAGGCGACAAGCGCGGGCAGGCGACAAGCGCGGGCAGGTGACAAGCGCGGGCAGGCGACAAGCACTTTCCTTCCTGGGCGATGTTGGGACACTCGCACGGCAAAAGCGCAGATTAGCCTGACAGGCCACAAAAGGCGATGGCCTGTCCCACTGGCTGCCGCCAGCTACCCGGATCGTATACACTCGATAAATCAAAGGAGAGTTGCCATCGTGTCTGTTCCCTCGTTCAGGGTGCGCCTGTTCGCATCAATCGGCTTCTCGCTGTGCCTGCTCGCGCCGTTCGCGCAGGCCCAATCGCTTGGCCCCAAGCTCTATTCGGAGATGCACTGGCGTTCGATCGGTCCGCCGCGCGCCGGACGCGCACGGGCTTTGGCCGGCGTGCCGAGCCAGCCGAATGTCTTCTACATCGGCTTCGATAACGGCGGCGTCTGGCGCTCCACGGATTTCGGTTCCACCTGGGTGCCGCTCTTCGATAACCAGCCGACCGGCTCCATCGGCGCCATCGCGGTTGCTCCCTCGGACCCCAACGTCATCTATGTAGGCGCGGGCGCGGGCATCATCCGCCCCGATCTGGCCACCGGCGACGGCATGTACAAATCCACCGACGCGGGCAAGACCTGGACCCACCTCGGCCTGCGCGATTCGCAGATGATCGCCGATATCGAAGTGGACCCGCGCAGCCCCAACCGCCTCTTCGTGGCGGCGCTGGGACACCCCTACGGACCTAACGCCGAGCGCGGCATCTTTCGCTCCACCGATGGCGGCGCGACCTTCCAGAAAGTGCTTTACAAGGACGAGTACACGAGCGGCAACGACGTGCGCATCGACCCCTCCAACCCGAACACGATCTACGCCGCGATGTGGCAGCAGCAGCAGGGCTTCATGGAAAACGGCGCGTTCGGCGGCACCGATGGCGGCATCTACAAATCCACCGATGGCGGCACCACCTGGAATAAACTCGCGGGCGGCTTGCCCCCGATCATCCAGGCGAATCTCGCGATCGCGCCGAGCAATCCGAAGACACTCTACGCCACGGTAGCCGCGGGCGCGCCTCCGGCTGGACGCGGCGCGGCGGCGGACGCTCCGGCAGCGGGCGGACGGGGCGGCGGCCGCGGTGGTCGCGGCGGCGCCGGCGGCGCAATCTCCTTCTACAAGAGCACGGACGCGGGCGAGCACTGGTTCCTGGCCACCGACGATCCGCGCGTTTCCGAAATGGGTTCGCAGCGCCATCCGCCGGATACGCGTCCACTGGGACGCATCGGCGGCGGCGACCTCCCCACCATCACGGTCGATCCGAAGAACGAGAACGTGGTCTATAGCTGCTCCACGGTGTTCTGGCGCACGGAAGACGGCGGGCAGACGTGGTCCGCGGTGCGCGGCGCTCCCGGCGGCGACGATTATCAGAAGAGCTGGGTCAACCCGACCAACAGCAACATCATTCTGCTGGTGAGCGATCAGGGCGCGGTGGTCTCGGCCAATCGCGGCGAATCCTGGAGCAACTGGTACAACCAGCCGACGGCGGCGATGTATCACGTGACGGCCGACAACGCCTTCCCCTACCGCCTCTGCGGCGGGCAGCAGGATTCGGGCTCGGCGTGCGTGGATAGCCGCGGCATGGATGGCGAAATCACCTTCCACGACTGGCATCCGGTGGGCATCGAAGAGTATGGCGAAGCCGCGCCGGACCCGAAGGATCCGAACCTGGTCTATGGCGGCAAGGTCACGGTGTACAATCGCCTGACGGCGCAGAAATCCAACGTCGGCCCCGGCGGCGGACGCGGTGCTGCCGCAGCGGGACGCGGCGGCGCTACGGCCAAGCCGGAACCGCCCGCGCGCACGGTGCGCACGCAGCCGCTCATCTGGTCCCCGAAGGACCCCAACGTGTTGTTCTACGCCACGGCGGGCGTCTGGAAGACTGCGAATGGCGGACATAGCTGGACGCCCATCAGCGGCGATCTGACGCGGCAGACGTGGGAGATTCCGGCGAACGCCGGCAAGTACGCCTCCACCGTGACGCCGGCGCCGCAAGGCTCGGTCACGGCGCTCGCTCCCTCTCCGCTCGACGTGAATGTGCTGTGGGCCGGGACCGGCGATGGCCTGGTGCAACTCACCACCGATGGCGGACAGAAGTGGAACAATGTGAGCCCGCCGCTCAAGGCGTGGACGCGCATCTTCAACATGGAAGCCGGACACTTCGACACCAAGACCGCGTATGCCGCGGCCAACACGCTGCGGCTCGACGATATGAACCCGCACTTCTGGCGCACGCACGATGGCGGCAAGACGTGGACCGAGATCAACAACGGCATCGCGGGCGGCGCGGTGTCCAATTCGATCCGCGAAGATCCGCGCAAGAAGGGCCTGCTCTATGCGGCCACCGATACGCAGATCTGGGTGAGCTTCGACGATGGCGACAACTGGCACTCCCTGCGCCTGAACATGCCCGCCATCAGCGTGCGCGACATTCAGGTGAAGGACGATGCCAGTTGCATGTGCAGCGATCTGGTAGCCGGCACGCACGGACGCGGCTTCTGGATTCTGGACGACGTGACGCCGCTGCGCCAGGCCGCCGAGGCCGCCGCCGCGGAGAGCGCCTACCTGTTCAAGCCGGCCACCGGCATCCGCATCCGCTTCGGCACCAACGACCCCACGCCGTGGCCGCCGGAGTTGCCCGCGGGCGAAAATCCGCCGCCGGGCGCGATCGTGGATTACTACCTGCCCAGCAACGCTACGGGCGATGTGAAGCTCGAATTCCTGAGCACGCAGGGCAAGGTGCTCCGCACTTATACGAGCACGGACCCGGTGCGCAATCCCGACCCCGCCACCGATCCCGTGGCCTACAACAAGCTCTGCCAGGCGACTCCGACCGCGGCCGATTGCAGCCTGCCGCTCTATTGGCCGGCGCCGCAGCAGGTGCTCAAGACCACGGCGGGCATGCACCGCTTCACCTGGGACATGCACTATGACCCGACCCCGGGCGCGGGCGGCGGCGGACGCGGCGGCGGCGGCAGTGCGGCAGTGCCGCATCGCACCTACGCCGGTGTCAGTTCGCCGTGGGTCGCTCCCGGCGCTTACACCGTCCGCCTCACCGCGAACGGAAAGACGCTGACTCAGCCGATCACCATCAAGATGGACCCGCGCGTGAAAATCACGCCCGCGGTACAGGAGATCTTCACGCTGACCACGCAGATGGAAAACAATGCCCGCAACGCCGCGGACGCGTATAAAGAAGCGCGCGCCATGGCGGAGAAGCTGCATGCGAAGCCGCAATCTGCGGCGACGGATACGCTGATCAAGCAGGTGGATGAGATCGCCCCCGTGGAAGCGGCAGCGGCCGGCGGCGGTCGCGGTGGCCGTGGCGGCGGCGCGGGCGGCGGCGCGGGCGGCGGTGGTGGTGGTTTCGGCGCGCCTGCCGAGCCTGCCGGACCGGCCAACCTCTCGACCATCGGCGGCCAGATGGTGGGCGCGGTACAGGGCATGCAGGGCGCCGAGATGGCTCCCACGGCGGCTCAGCTACAGGCGTGCGCGCAGCAGCAGGCTGCCTACACGGCACTGATGGCGAAGTGGACGGCGCTCAAGGCAAAGGTGAATCCACCGGCGCCGGCAGCGGCGGCTGCAGCCAAGAAGTAAGCAGGGTGATGGGGCAGACGGTTGCGGTACGCCGCCTGCCCCATCGCAAACCTCAAGCATCACCCCACCTCTACAACCTGCAGTTGCAGTATCCAGTAAGACACCCCGCCCAGCTCGATCCGATCCTGTGACAGTTGCGCCACGTGTACCCCTGCCTGCGTGAGGATCGCGGTTGCGGTCGCTGCGCCACTTGCCTTGTGCGCGAGGACAAACAGGCGCTCACCCGCAGTGAAGCGATGCCGCGGATCGAGCGCAGGGTAGCGATTCATGGAGTTGGTGTGCGCCACGAACGAGCAGACGATGCCACGGAACTCAGGCGTCAGCGGATCGGCTTCGTTGTCAAACCAGAAGACGGGCGTGCGGTCTGGCGGGAGGCGTTGCAGCACCACGTCGATCGAGTGCGAGACGCGCTGCTCCAGTTCGCGCCCGCTATACTTCGCCTTCCACGCCGCCGCCGGATAGCCGGGGATCATCGCCGAACTCAGCGCGCCCAGCAGCACCACCATCGCCGCCCACACCCTGGGATTGCCGCGCGGCTGCCACAGGCAGGTATAGAAGGCAAGCGCGCCGAGTGTGGTCAGCGCCGGCAGCAGGAACTGCCAGTGCAGCAGGAGATGGTAGGACTGCGGCGCCGCGAGCGTGGAAACCGAGAGCGCGCCGCCCATCAGCGCAACCGTGTAGAAGAGCCGCTGCGACGTGGCTTTGGGGACGCGCAGCGCGGTCACGCAAAACGTCAGATACGTGACCGGGATGATGATGCTCATGTGGTGGTCCGAGGCCAGCAGACGGTTCTGATCGATGGTGTAGCCAATCATCACCGCGAAGCAGAGCAGGTAGAACCACAGCACCCACTTCTGGTCGCGGCGCAGAGCATTGGCCTCCAGCGCATTGCGGCGCAGCCATGCGATGCCGACCCATAGCAGCGCCATGCAGAGCGCCAGGAAGGGCACGATCAGCCACGTCGGCTCGCGATACCAGCCGGCGACGATCCAGGGATTGTGGGAGAGCTTCGACATGCTCCGCGCCGTCGCTACATTCTCCTGGTAGAAAAAGCCCACGCCGCCGAGCGCGCGATAGAAGGCCGCCAGCACAGCCGTCACCGCCAGCGCGGAAGCGCCGAAAATCGCGGCCGCGCGCAACGCCGCCGGCAGCATGGCCCGCGGACGAAGCAGGAACAGCGCCAGCCCAAAGAAGATGGGGCTGAATGCAATCCACGGCACGTAGATGTAGATGATGGCGCACCACGCCATACCCGCTCCGAAGAGCCACACGCCGGCGCGGGCGGGCGCGAGCGAGGCACGGACCAGCATGGAGATCGCGGCCACCAGCAGCAGGATCTGCATCGAATCCACATAGTCCCAGCCGTTGGCGCCGATGAAGCACGGGTAGCAGGCCATCAGCAGCGTCCCCAGGAAGGCCGTGCGGCAATCGGAGACGCGCCGCAGCAGATAGTGGGTGAAGAAGAGGCTTCCGTCCAACACCAGGCAATGCAGGGCGAAGACCCCGTTCACCTGTCCGAAAATGCGGCTCATGACCCAGCCGGAGAGCACCCACGGCAACCGCTCGCTGGCATAGTTGGGAGACAGCAGGTGGAGGCGGGGGAAGTGGCGGAAATCGCCGAAGTAATACCAGGCGTCCATGTGCCAGAGGTTTTGGTAGGCCCAGTTCGGGTTCACGAGCGTGAGCCAGAGCGGCATCAACAGGAGCAGCAGGTAATGCCAGGCTGGGGCGGCGGCCACTCCGGGAGTCCCCTCAACGGGGGAGCGAGTGGTCTGCGGCTCGGTTTGCATAGTCGGGCATGGAGAAACTCCAGTCTACACCTGCACTTTTGCGGCTCGCCCCGGCCATAGCCTGGAACGGCGACTTCCCGCCGCACGTAGCATCTTCCCCCACCCTCACGTAAGCTGGAAGGAGCATGAAAATCGGCATCGACCTGGGCACCACCAATTCCGCCCTGGCTTACATCGACGAACGCGAAGCGGAAGATCGCGACTTTCCTCCCCTCCACATTTTTGAGACGCCCCAGCTGGTGGCGGCGGGGCGGGTGGAAGCGCGGCGCACCTTGCCCTCGTTCCTCTTTCTGGAAGACGGGCAGCCGGTGGGCGTCTACGCGCGCGAACAGGGCGCGCTGGTGCCGACGCGGCTGGTGCACTCGGCCAAGAGCTGGCTCTCCAATCCCGATGTGGACCGTACCGCCAAGATCCTGCCCTGGGATTCGCAGGAGATGGGCCGCGTGCTCTCGCCCGTGGAAGTCTCCGCGCGCTTCCTCGCCAAGTTCCGCGAAGAGTGGGACAAGGCCACCGGCATTCCGCTGGCCGAGCAGGAGATCGTCCTCACCGTGCCCGCCTCCTTCGATGAAGAGGCGCGCGAACTCACGGTCATGGCGGCCAAAGAGGCCGGCCTGGAGAAGCTCACCCTGCTGGAAGAGCCTGCGGCCGCGTTCTATTCCTGGATCGCCAACAATCTGGCCGCCTCGCGCAAGAAGCTCTTCGATGGACAGGTCGTACTGATCTGCGACGTAGGCGGCGGCACCAGCGATTTCAGCCTGATCCGCGTCTCGCGGCAGGGCGATCTGGTGAACTTCACGCGCACCGCCGTGGGCAAGCACCTGCTCCTGGGCGGCGACAATCTGGATCTTACGCTCGCCTGGCTGGTGGAGAGCAAACTGGGCGCGCCGCTTTCCATCCGGCAGCGCAGCGGATTGCGCCGGCAGTGTTCGGCGGCCAAGGAAAAGCTGCTCAACGATCCCACGCTGAAGAGCGTGGAGATCACCGTGCTCGGCACCGGTTCCTCGCTGATCGGCAAATCGCTGAAGACGGAGATTCTGCGCGAAGAGGCGCTCGAACTCGCGCTCGAGGGCTTCCTGCCCATGAGTGAGCGCGGCGAATTGCCGAAGGACGAAAAGCGCAGCCTCTTCCGCGAACTCGGCCTGCCGTATGTCTCTGACCCGGCGGTGACGCGCCACCTCAATGAGTTCCTCGAGCCCACCGGGCAGGTGCCGGACGCGATCCTCTTCAACGGCGGCTTCTTCATCCCGGAGATTCTGCGCGATCGCGTGGCGGATGTGGTGGGCCACTGGTACGGCCGCCGCCCCGAGATTTTCGAGAACACGGATCTGGATCTGGCCGTGGCGCGCGGCGCGGCGTATTACTCCTACGCGCGCTCCACCGGCAGCGGCGTGCTGGTGCGCGGCGGTTTGCCGCGGACCTATTACATCGCGCTCGGCGAAGCGCGCGAGGGCAAGTTCCCGGCGGTCTGCCTGGTGCCGCGCGGCGCCGAAGAGGGCGTCTCGCTCGAGATCGATCACGCCGACCTGCAACTGGTGGCCAACCGCCCGGTTTCGTTCCGCCTCTACAGTTCGCTGACGCGCACCGAGGACACGCTCGGGCAGGTGCTCGAATTCGATACCGCGGACGCCACGCTGCACGTCCATGCGCCGCTGCACGCCGTGATCCGCTTCGGGAAAAAGGCCGAGGAACGCCTCATCCCCGTGAAGTTGGGCGCGCGCCTGACCGAAATCGGCACGCTCGAAAGCTGGTGCGAATCCAAGATCAGCGACAATCGCTGGAGCCTGCAATTCGAATTGCGCAAGTCCGTCA
The DNA here is from genome assembly GCA_903876865.1 of uncultured Acidobacteriia bacterium. GTDB lineage: Bacteria > Acidobacteriota > Terriglobia > Bryobacterales > Bryobacteraceae > Solibacter. Next base: position 7,592 of record CAIRBY010000253.1, on the reverse strand, counting down.
AGGCCGCTCCCGTGGAGCGGAAGGCGGCGGCGGTGGTGAGCGAGCAGGCGCTGAAGGCATCGCTCGAACTGATCCAGGCGGTGTTTTCGCCCACCTCGAAATCGCCGATCCCGCCCGAGGAAGTGCCGGCCAAGCTCGAACAGACCATGGGACTGGGCAAGAACAGTTGGCCGCTCTCGGCGATCCGGCAGATGGGCGACGCGTTCCTCGCCGCCGCCGATGGACGCAAGAAGAGCCCTGCTTACGAGATCCGCTGGCTCAATCTGGCGGGCTTCTGCCTGCGCCCCGGCTTCGGTTATCCGGGCGACGATTTCCGCATCGAGCAGGCGCGCCGCGTCTACGCCGGCGGCTTGACCTACGGCAATCAGGTGCAGTGCGAAATCGATTGGTGGATCTTCTGGGGACGCGTTGCCGGCGGCCTCAATCGCAATCAGCAGACGGACGTCTATCAGCGCCTCTCGGCATTCCTGCTGCCGCGCGGCAACAAGAAGCCGCAGCGCATCAACCCTTCCCTGCTGCGCGAGATGTGGCGCACCGCGGCGAGCCTGGAACTGTTGCCGCTCGGCACCAAGACCGAACTCGGCGAGGCGCTCGTCAAACGCGTCAAGACCGGCGATTTCAAAGAGAGCGAACTCTGGTGCCTCTCGCGCATCGGCGCGCGCAAACTCTTCTACGGACCCATCAATCTGGTGGTTGCTCCCACCACCGTCACGCGCTGGGTGGAGGCGCTCCTGCGCATCCCGACCGCCGGCGACGCCCTGGCCGCGATGTCCCGCCGCACCGAGGATCCGACCCGCGATCTGCCCGCCGCCACCTGCGAATCCGTCCGCCAGAAATTACAATTGTTACCTCACGCCGAGCGATTGCTGGGCGCGCTTACCGGCGAAGAGGACGACGATCGCACGCTGGGCCGCATCTTTGGCGAGGAATTGCCCTCCGGCCTGGTGCTGGCCGCGGCCCCGGCGGAAGAAGTCTAGCCGCAGCGTAACTTCTCGGCCCGCTCCCTCGAATGCGATAATGAAGGACAAATCGACTCGAGGGAATGGAATGCTAATCAAGAAGCCCGCCGACCTCCGCTATTCCGAGATCACGCCCAAGGCGCTGTACCTGAACCGTCGCAACTTTCTGGCCGGCGTGCCGGCCGCGTTTCTGGGTGCGCGCGAACTCATGTCCCCCTCGGCCCGCGCCCTGGCCGGGACCAAGTTCCCCAACGTGCAGAAGAGCAAATACACGGTGGGCGATGAGAAGATCAACTCATACCAGGAAGTGACCACGTACAACAACTTCTACGAGTTCGGCACGGATAAGAGCCAGCCCGCCGAGACCGCGAAGAACTTCAAGACCTCGCCCTGGAGCGTGAGCGTGGAAGGCGCCTGCGCCAAACCCCGCAAGTTCACCATGGACGAGATTCTCGCCCTGGCCCCGCTCGAAGAGCGCATCTACCGCCACCGCTGCGTGGAAGCCTGGTCGATTGTGGTGCCGTGGGTGGGCTACTCGCTCAGCGTGCTGCTCAATCAGGTGCAGCCGACCTCGAAAGCCAACTACGTCGCCTTCGAGACTTATTACGATGTGAAACAGATGCCGCTCGGGCCGCGCGGCGGCCTGCCCTTCCCCTACGTGGAAGGCCTGCGTATGGATGAGGCCATGCACCCGCTCGCGCTGTTGAGCGTGGGCATGTTCGGCGAATCGCTGCCGCCGCAGGATGGCGCGCCGGTGCGCATGGTGCTGCCCTGGAAGTACGGCTTCAAGAGCATCAAATCGCTGGTCAAGATCAAGCTCGTGAGCAGCATGCCCACCGCCACGTGGAACGCGGCGAATCCCAGCGAGTATGGCTTCTATTCGAACGTGAACCCCAAGGTGGACCATCCGCGCTGGAGCCAGTCTTCGGAGCGCCGCCTGGGCGAGTTCCGCAAGCGCCCCACGCTCATGTTCAACGGCTACGGCGATCAGGTGGCGAGCCTCTACAACGGCATGGACCTGAAGAAGAACTACTGACATGCTGAAAACCCGCTGGGCCAAGGCACTGGCGTTCGCCGCCTGCCTCGCGCCGATTTTCCTGCTCGCCTGGCGCGCCTACACGCAGCACCTCACCGCGAACCCGATCGAGTTCATCACCCGCTTCACGGGCACCTGGACGCTCCGCTTCGTGGTCTTCACGCTGGCCGTGACGCCGCTGCGCAAACTGCTCGGCATGCCGGACCTGATCCGCTTCCGCCGCATGATCGGCCTGTTCGCCTTCTTCTACGGCACGCTGCATCTCATCACCTACATCTGGCTGGACAAGTTTTTCGACACCGGCGAAATCTGGCGCGACGTGCTCAAGCGCCCCTTCATCACGGCGGGCTTCACGGCCTTCGTGCTCATGCTCCCTCTGGCCGCGACTTCCACCGCCGGTTGGATTCGCCGCATGGGCGGCAAGCGCTGGCAACTGCTGCACCGCCTGGTCTACGTGACCGGCATCGCGGGCGTGATCCACTACTATTGGCTGGTGAAGAGCGACATCCGCGAACCCGCATTCTATGGCGCGCTGGTGGGAGTGTTGCTACTCTATCGTGCTGCGGTTGCCATCCGGAACCGCAAGCCGAAACCCGCGGTCAAACGCGCCGCCGCTACTTCGTGAGCAGACTGCTTTCCATTCTCGTCCCGGCCTTCAACGAAGAGGAGTACCTCGCCGCGTCGATCCTGCGCGCGCTCGATGCGCCCCTGCCCGAGGGTCTGGAATCTGAGGTAGTGGCCGTCGACGATGGCTCCACCGATTGCACGCCGCAGATTCTGGACGAACTGGCCGAACAGTTTCCCGGGCGCGTGCGCGTGTTTCATCACGCCGCCAATTCCGGCAAGGGCGCGGCCATCCGCACCGCGCTCGCGGAGGCGCGGGGCGAATTCGCCATCATTCAGGATGCCGATCTGGAATACGATCCGGCCGAGTATCCGAAAGTCCTCGGACCGCTGCTGGCCAACAAGGCGGACGTGGTCTATGGCTCGCGCTTCCTCATCAGCGGGGAGCGCCGCGTCATCTACTACTGGCACTCGCTCGCCAATCACTTCCTCACCACCGCCTGCAACATGGCCGCGGACCTCAACCTTACCGACATGGAGACCTGCTACAAGGCCTTCCGGGTGTCGCTGGCGCGCAGCATTCCCATCCGCAGCAACCGCTTCGGCATCGAACCCGAGCTGACCATCAAGTTCGCCAAGCGCCAGGCTTCGATCTACGAAGTGCCCATCAGCTACTACGGCCGCACCTACGATGAGGGCAAGAAGATCGGCGCGCGCGATGCCATCAACGCGCTCTGGGTGATTCTGCGCTTCTCTTTCAGCCGCGATATTTATACCGATCGCGGCGCGCACATTCTGGATTCGCTGGCCGGCACCAAGCGTTTCAATCGCTGGATGGCGGACACGGTCCGTCCCTGGCTGGGAACGCGCGTGCTCGAACTCGGCAGCGGCATCGGCAACATGACGCAGCACCTGGCGCGCGGACGCAAGAACTACGTGGCCAGCGACATTGAAGCGGAACACCTCGCCCGCCTGCGTGTGCGCTTCCGCGGCCGTCCCAATCTGCAGATCCGCCATTGCGATCTCTGCTCCCCCGCCGATTTCGCGGACCTGCGCGGCCAGTTCGATTCGGTGGTCTGCCTCAACGTGGTGGAGCACGTGGAAGACGATCTGCTGGCCCTGCGCAATATCTATTCCGCGTTGCAGCCGGGAGGCACCGCCATCATTCTGGTGCCCCAGGATCAGGCGGCCTATGGCACGCTCGATGAAGTGCTCGGCCACTTCCGCCGCTACTCGGAAGATCAACTGCGCGGCCTCATGGAAGACGCCGGTTTCGAGGTCGAGCGCATGCTCCACTTCAACCGCATCACCCGCCCCGGCTGGCGCATCAACGGCCAACTGCTGCGCCGCCGCTCCTTCAGCCGCTTCCAACTCCGCGTCTTCGATGCGCTGGTGCCATTGTGGCGGCGAATCGACCGCTTTTTCCCCTGGCCTGCCGTCTCCGTAATCGCCATCGGGCGGGTGCCGGGCGGGAATGGCGCGAGTAGTCCTAGAACTCGGGCATAGGACTCCACCTAAACTAAGGGCGTACCGCTAGCACTACCTTTCGATATGGTTTCGGGCGATCATGCAGATGGGTTTATTGTTTACCTCTTAAGATCTTCCTCCTAAGAAGAACTGACCGCCGCCGGCGTTTGCGTCAACACCGGCGGCATTTTTTTTGCTCCCCGTTTCCCCCTACAATCAGGACATGGCCCGCTTCGCGCTCCTCCTGGCAGCCTTCTCCGCCCTCCTCTCCGCCGCCGATTCCAAACTCGACCACGTCACCATCGCCGGCACGGACCTGCGCGCCATGCAGGCCAGGCTCCGTGCCGTGGGCATCGAATCCGTTGCGGGCGGCCCGCACAGCAATCACGCCACGGAAATGGCGCTGGTGAGCTTCCCGGATGGCTCGTATCTGGAGTTGATGGGCATCCAGCCCAACGCAGACCCAGCGGCGGTCAACGCGCACGTCTGGGCCAAATTTCTCAAGGAAGAGGCTGGACCGTGCGCGTGGGCGATGCGCGCGGCGGATCTGGCCGCCGAAGTCGCCCGCCTGAAGGCAGCCGGCGTAGCGGTCTCCGCCCCCGCGCGCAGCGGACGCACGCGTCCTGACGGCGTGAAGCTCGAATGGGAGACCTCCGACGTGGGCAGCGGCATGCGCGGCGCCTTCTTCCCCTTCCTGATTCAGGATTTCACCAAACGCGAGGCCCGCGCCTATCCGCAGGGTAAACCCGTGACGCGGGAATTTCGCGGCATCACGCGCGTGGTCATCGCGGTGCGCAATCTGGACGACGCGCTGAAACTCTACCATCAGGCCTACGACGTGCCGCCCACCATCCGTCAGGTGGATCGCGAGTTCGGCGCCTACCTCGCCCTCCTCGGCAACCTGCCGGTGGTGCTGGCGCAGCCCCTGAACGCCGGCTCGCCGGTGATGGAGCGGATTGAGCGCTTCGGCGAAGGCCCGTGCGCCTTCATCCTGGCCGCCGTGAATCCGAAACATTTCCAGGGCGTTGCGCACACGCGCTGGTTCGGCAGCGAGATCTCCTGGTTTGATACCGCAAAGCTCGACCCAGCAAAGCTCGACCCAGCAAAGCTCGACCCAGCAAAGCTCGGCTGGCGCCTCGGCTTCGAGGCCGCGCGCTAGTGCGGGAACTGCTCGGGCGCATCCGCCGCGCCCTGCTCGGCCTGCTCGCCGCCGCGCTCCTGCTCTACGTGGGCGATGCGGTGGTGCTGCGCCAGCGCCTGCCCGGCGGCCTGGAATCCATCCCGGTGCAGCCCTATTACGCCATCCCGCAAAAGAACGGGAAGACGGAATTCATGCTGGCGCCCCCGGACACCCGCACCTGCGCCAATGCCCTGTTCCCGCAACTCGGCTCCAACCCGTGTTGGTACGTGCGCCGGCACCTGCAAGTGCGAATCAACGAGTAGCCTGCTCCAGTTCCTGTTTACCAGGTGCTTTCCCTGCTGCTGTATCGCCGTCCGCAGACGATTGTTATACTCGTCTCCAAAAGCCATGATCAACAAAAGCAGCAGGCGGGTATTTCTGGCGGGCGTGGGCGCAGGCGCGGCCCTGACGCTCCGCGCGCAGAATCGCAAGACCTTTGACGTGAAGGATTACGGCGCGGCGGGGGACGGCAAAACGCTCGACACGGAAGCCATTCAAAAGGCCATCGATGCCGCGGGCGCAGCGGGCAAGGGAGCGCAGGTACTGCTCCGCGGCGGCAAGAAGTATCTGGTGGGCACACTCTTGCTCCGCAGCGGGATCGATTTCCACCTCGCCGACGACGCCGAACTGGTGGTCTCCACCAATCCGGCCCACTACCCCAACGCGCTCGATGCGGGCATCCTCACCGCCCGTGGCGCGCGCGATCTCAAAATCAGCGGCACCGGCAATATCGCGGGACGCGCCAAGGAGTTCATGACCCGCTACGACCAGGAAGGCGAGATCTGGGAATTCGGCAACTTCCGCCCCAAGATGTTCATTCTCGCCGCCTGTCAGGGGCTGGAAATCAGCGGCATCTCTTTCAGCGAAGCCCCCTTCTGGGGCCTGCACATGCTGGGCTGCGAGCACGTGCTCGTGGACGGGCTCAAGGTCCGCAACCTGCTGGACGTGCCCAATTGCGATGGCATCGACCCGGACCACTGCCGCGACGTGGAGATCCGCAAATGCGACATCGTCTGCGGAGACGATGGCATCGTGGTGAAGACCACCCGCCAGCCGCTGCCCTACGGCCAATCGGCGAACATCAAGGTGCGCGACTGCATAATCGAGACCAAGGATTCCGGCCTCAAAATCGGCACCGAGACCACCGACGACATTCACGATATCCTCTTCGAGCGCTGCGAAATCAAATCCAGCTGCCGCGGGCTGACCATTCAGTTGCGCGATGAAGGCAGCGTCTATGGAGTGGAATTCAAAGACATTAAATTCACGGCCCGCTACCAGGCGGCGCCGTGGTGGGGACGCGGCGAAGGGATCTCGCTGACCGCGATTCCGCGCACGCAGGGCAGCAAACTCGGCACTATTCACGACATCAAATTCACCAACATCACGGGGCGCGCGGAGAACAGCTCGCGCATTGTCGGCACGCGCGAGAACCGCATCCGCAATATCACCATGGACCACGTCTCGCTGACGATGACGCGCACCACCAAGTATCCGGGCGGCGTCTATGATAACCGTCCAACCACAGCGTATCCGGAGATCCAGCCCCACCCCACCCCCGCCTTTTACTTCAAGGAGGCCGATAAGGTCACGCTGACGGATTGCAAGGTCGCGTGGGGGCCGAACCCGCCGACCTATTACACCCACGCCCTCGAAGCCGAGCACACCACCGGCGTGGTGCCTACCCGCTTCACCGGCGTGGCGGCGCATCCCAAACGGGATATCGCGGTGACCATCCGATGAGGTACCTGCTCCTGCTGTTGGCGGCAAGTCTGGCGCCGGCGGGAAGCCTGGCCCGGGCGGCGGACCGTCCCGGGACTACGTTCAAGATCTTTCAGTTCCCCGCCGACCGGATTCCCCGCGTCGATGGCAATGCCGAGGATTGGAAGATCGTGCCGGAGGATTACGCCATCGGCATGGATCAACTGGTGGACGACGCCACCAAAGACCACAAGCCCAACGCGCGCGATCTCGACGTCAAAGTGAAGGTCGGCTGGGTCAAGGGGCTCAACCGCCTCTACTTCCTCTACGAGGCCTACGACGATTACTGGGACTTCTCCAAACCGGGTCTCCATAACGATATCTTCGAGGTCGTGGTGGATGGCGACATGTCCGGCGGACCGATCATCGAACGGTTCCAGCCCACCAAGGAACTGAGCGACCGTGACGCCCATTTTTCCATGCACGGCGTGCACGCGCAGAATTACCACATCATGACCCCCGCCGTGGGCAAGGATTGGGCGCTGGCATGGGGCTGTAACGCCTATGTCAAAGAGATGCCCTACGCCAACGCCGCCTACAACTACAACTTCAAACCCGGCGAAAGCGGGCGCCTGACCCTGGAATTCTGGATCACCCCCTTCGATTACGCCGGCTGCGAGGGTCC